>CAIXRL010000372.1 GCA_903921835.1 Candidatus Eiseniibacteriota bacterium
GGTGGAGTGCCTCGCGGTGAGCGGCACAACGGTGTACGCGGGTGGCCTCTTCACCAGCATCGGCGGGCAGAGCCGCAGCAACATCGCGGCACTGGACGCCGGCACGGGACTGGCGAGCCCCTGGGATCCGGGGGCGACCTACGATGTGCGCTCCCTCGCAGTGAGCGGCCCGACGGTGTACGCGGGCGGAGCCTTCCTCAGCATCGGCGGGCAGAGCCGCAGCGGTGTCGCGGCGCTGGATGCGAGCACGGGGCTGGCGACCGCGTGGAATCCAGCCGCCGGCGGTGCCGACCCCTCGGTGTACTGCCTCGCGGTGAACGGCCCGACGGTGTACGTGGGCGGCTCCTTCACCAGCATCGGCGGGCAAGGCCGCAGCGGCATCGCGGCGCTGGATGCCAGCACGGGCGTCGCGACCCCCTGGAATCCCTCCGCCGGAGGCACCTCGCCTGGCGTGTACTCCCTCGCGTCGAGCGGCGCGACGGTCTACGCGGGCGGTTCCTTCACCAGCATCGGCGGGCAGAGCCGCGTCGGCATCGCGGCGCTGGATGCCGTCACGGGGCTGGCGACCGCCTGGGATCCATCCGCGGGTGGCCTCCACCCCTGGGTGTACTCGCTCGCGGTGAGCGGCACCACGGTGTACGCGGGCGGCGACTTCACCAGCATCGGCGGCCAGAGCAAGTCCGGTTTCGCCGCCATCGGACCCGCCGACGACACTGCTCCGACCGTGCAGGTGCTCTCACCCAACGGCCGCAGCCCGCTGCTGATCGGCTCGCAGCGCCAGCTCTCGTGGTCCGCGACCGACAACGTGGCCGTGCAGAGCGTGGACCTCTACCTCTCGCGCACCGGCCCCATGGGTCCCAACTGGGAACTGCTCGCGGCGGGCGCTCCGAACACGGGCTCGTACCTGTGGACGGTCACGGGACCCGAGGTGACCGGCAACAACGCCTGCCTGCTGGTGAACGCGCGCGACTACAGGGGCAACATCGGGACCGACATCAGCAACACGGGCTTCATCGCCTCGGACACGGTGACCGCCGTCGAGCCCAACGCCGGCGTCACCGCGTTCGCGCTCGCCGCGCCCGCGCCCAACCCCGCCGCGGGGCGCTCGCTCGTGCGGTTCGAGGTTCCGCGCAGCACGCCCGTGCGCCTGTCGCTGCTCGACGTGCAGGGCCGCGAGGTGGCGGTGCTTGCGGACGGCATGCGCGAGCCGGGCCGTTACACGGCGGCGCTCGACACGTCCGGCCTGCACGCGGGGATGTACTTCGTGCGCATGCAGGCGGGGAGCACGAAGCTCACGCGGCGCGTGGTGGTGATCCGGTAGCACCAGGCCTCGCTCGCGGCCCACGCCGCAAACGCGAACGCCGGCCGCGGGAGGTGGCCGGCGTTAGGAGGCGTGGCGAAACTCAGATCAGCCGGCGTCGATCGCCTCGCGCAGCCTGTCGGACATCGCGCCGAGGTTGTAGGGCTTCTTGAGGAGGCCGCAACCGCCGAACCCGGTCACGCGCGCTTCGAGCTCCTCCTCCGAGTCGCCGCTCGCGAGGACGATCCGGCAGTCGGGGTCGAGGCGGCGCAGCTCCCGGAACGCCTCCTCACCCCCCATGCCCGGCAGGCTGAGGTCGAGCACCACGCAGGCGATGCGGGTGCGCTCGCGGCGGTACGCGTCGACGGCCTCGGCCCCGTCGGCCGCGGTGCGCACCTCATACCCCAACTGCTCGAGCATGTGCCTGCCCAACTCGCGCACCGCCGGCTCGCCGTCCGCGAGCAGTACGACGCCGCCGGCCGACGGGGGTGGATCGAACGCGGCGCCCTCCTCGGCCACCGGCGGTGGCGCGGGGGTCTGGAGCGCCGGGAACAGCACCCGGACCGTGGTTCCGGCGCCGGGCGTGCTTTCGACCGTAATGGCCCCCTTGTGGCTGCGCACGATGCCCAGCACGGCCGCCATCCCCAGGCCGCGCCCCGTGAACTTGGTCGTGAAGAAAGGGTCGAACAGCTTCTCCAGGGTCGGCGAGTCCATGCCGCTCCCGTCGTCGGAGACCTCCAGGCATACGAACTCGCCCTCGGCGGGTTTCTCGGGGAGCCGGCTGCCCGCCAACTCTTCCGGGGTCGCGTGCCGCACTCCGGTCACGAGCCTGATCGTCCCCTCACGGTTCGGCGCCAGCGCCTCGGAAGCGTTCAGCATCAGGTTCATCAGGATCTGCTGGACCTTCGCGACGTCAACCTCGATGCCGGGCAGTGTGGGCGAGAGCTCCAGCAGCAGCCTGGCCTGCTTGGAGACCGACGAGCGCAGGAGCGTGGCAACTTCCCTGACCGCCTCGTTCAGGTTGATTGTCCGGATGGTGGAACGGCCGCGGCCCGAGTACGCCAGCATCTGCTGCGTCAAGTCGGCGGCGCGCCGACCCGCCTTCTCGATTTCCTCGACGCGGGCCAGCGCCGGGTTTCCCTTCGGCAGCAGCGCGCGGACCAGCCCTGCATTTCCCATCATGGCCTGCAGCAGGTTGTTGAAGTCGTGCGCGATGCCGCCCGCCAGCACGCCCAGGCTTTCCAGCTTCTGCGCATGCAGGATCTGCTCCTGCATCCGGACGCGATCCGTGATGTCGACGTGCTGGATCACGGCGTTGGCGACCCGGCCATTCTCGTCCCTGATGGGTGAGATCGTGACGTCGATGATCCTATGGACGGGGCGCGCCAGCTTGATGTGTCCCAGGCGCTCGGTGTCATAGTCCAGGTCGAACCGGCACGTTTCGCCCCTCTCGAACACGCGCCGGACGAGGGGCATGAGGCCCGCCGCCTGCACGATCTCGTCTTTGAGGATGCTGTACCGGCCCACGACCTCTTCCGCGGCGACCTTCATGGCGCTCAGGCAGGCCTGATTGATCCGGATGAGCGTGCCCTCGCGGTCGGACACCCACATCGCGTTGGGGCTGTGCTCGATGACCGTCGTGAGGAAGGACTCCGACTGGCGGAGGCGATCCACGGCGCGCTGAGTCTCGGTCCGGCTTGCCGTCATCAGCATGCCGGCGACCGAGGTGACGGCCAGGAAGACCTCCAGCAAGAGCACGCGCTCGACGCTGTCCCCGCCGCCGAAGCTCAACGGGCCCTGGATCACCGAGCGGCTCGAGAGGGCGACATAGCCCAGCGAGACGAGTGCCAGCGTCACGGTCGGCTGGCCTAGTCGAAAGGCGGGCCACGCCAGGAGCGCCAGGAGGATGTACGGCCTCACGGCGGGGAGTGGCCCCGGCACGAGGTCGAAGCTCGCCCAGGCGAGCGCTCCCCAGAGGATCATGAATGCGGTCCATTCCCCCACCAGCGTCCAGCGGATCCTGACCGTGGATCGGCGCAGGTCGACCCAGGAGACGACGAGCGGCGTGATGAGCAGGATGCCGAGCCCGTCGGAGACCCACCAGGCGAACCACGCCTGGCCGAAATGCGCACCGCCAGCGAGGGCCGCGGTGCCCGCCCCGATGACGGCGGTGCCGGCATTCACGCCGCCGGTGGCCACCAGCAACGCGATGACGTCGCGGCTCGTGGCGAACCTGACAGGTTCCCGGGACCGCGCTGTGAGCAGGAGCGCGCACCCGAGCGACTCGACGATGTTCGCCGTCATGAAGCCGAGGCAGGCAACGAACGGTCGGTGGGCCAGCAGGTCGGCCAGCATTCCGGTCGCAAACAGGGTGGCGAGAATCGCGGGCCAGCGGCGTCGCGGGTTGAGCAGGAGCGAGGCCAGCCCGATCCCCGCCGGGGGCCAGATCACCATCAGGAGTCTGGCCTGGTCGGGGATCAGGAACGCCAGTTGGTGCCCCAGGAAGTAGCTCGCCGCCACCAGAGAGAGCGCGACTGCGTCCCGCATGGCGGAACCGCCGACGGAATGCTGGAGGGTGGCGGCCCGGCTCATGGCGTATTTCCTCCAAGACCACAGACCGGGGCGCGACCTGCCAGCAGCGGGGGCGATCCCCGGTGAAGTGAGCAAATCCAGAGGCTTCCGCAGCGTCATCCGCCGCGAGCCGGTCGGAGCTGACGAGCCGGCCGCCTGCTAACCCGGAGTATTCATGAGCCCGCCGCCTGCGAGCGCGGTCTGCGCGTCATCCGCTGCGAAGCTCGACCGGCCGCTGTCCTCATCGTGTCCACA
>CAIXRL010000373.1 GCA_903921835.1 Candidatus Eiseniibacteriota bacterium
ACACGATGAGGACAGCGGCCGGTCGAGCTTCGGGGTACCCACCGAAGGTGGGTCCGGATGACGCGCAGATCGCACTCGCAGGCGGCGGGCTCGTGAATCGTCCGGGCTAGACCGGGCGGGCGTGAGCCCCGGAGGCCGCGCAGCCCGGCGCCACTGGACTACCCCTCCAGCGCCCCCAGCACAGCGTCCAGCGTTGCGTCGCAGGTGACCGGAGGGTTGGCGCGCGCGGGCACGATGCCCTCGAGCGTGCCGCGATGGTAGCCCACGATGGCGTCCGGGTCCTTGAGCACGTGGCCGGTCAGGATGGCGACCACGTGCGCGCCCCTCGGCACCACGCCGCGCGCGACCAGCGTGCGCAGTCCCGCCACCGACGCGCACGACGCGGGCTCGGCGCCGATGCCGGCGGCGTCCACCTCCGCCTTGGCGTCCATGATCTGCTGGTCGGTGGCCTGTTCGACCACGCCGTTCGTGGCGTTGAGGCCGCGCAGGCACTTCCTCCACGACACCGGGCTGCCGATGCGGATCGCCGTCGCGAGGGTCTGCGGGTCGGCCACGGGCACGAGCGGCGCGCCGGTGGTCCACGCGGTGAAGAGCGGGTTGGCGAGCGCGGCCTGCACCACCGCGATGCGCGGCAGGCGCGCGATAGCCCCGAGCGCGTGCAGTTCGGCGAGGCCCTTGGCGATCGCGGAGCTGTTGCCCAGGTTGCCGCCCGGCAGCACGATCCAGTCGGGCACGTCCCAGCGCAGGTCCTGCAGCAGCTCGAACAGGATCGCCTTCTGGCCCTCGATGCGGAACGGGTTCACCGAGTTCACCAGGTAGATGCCGCGCGCGAGGCAGACCTGCTCGACCAGCGTCATGGCCGCGTCGAAGTTGCCGCGCACCTGGATCGTGCGGCCGCCGTAGGCGAGCGACTGCCCGAGCTTGCCATAGGCGATCCTGCCCTCCGGGATGAACACGTAGGCGCGCAGTCCCGCCTGCGCCGCGTACGCCGACATCGACGCGGAGGTGTTGCCGGTCGAAGCGCACGCCACCGCGCGCATGCCGAGCGCGCGGGCGACTGAGATGGCCACGGTCATGCCGCGGTCCTTGAACGAGCCGGTCGGGTTCTCGCCCTCGTGCTTGAGCTGCAGCGGCCGCTCCAGGCCCGCCCACGCGCCCAGGGCCGCCGACTCGTACAGGTGCGTGTTGCCCTCCGCCCGCGTGACGATGTGCTCCGCGGCCAGCGGCAGCACCCATTCGCGGAAGCGCCAGACGCCCGAGCAATCCGCGGACGCGAACGAGCCGCGGCGCGCATCCAGCGTCGCGGGCGACACCGGCCCCGGCGCCGCGCCGAAGTCGTGCACGACGTCCAGCGTGCCGCCGCACTCGCAGCGGTAGCGCACCTCGAGCGCGGCGTGTTCGCGCGCACAGTCCACGCAGCGCAGCACCCACGCGGGCGCGGTGCGATCGGCTCCGGCCGGGGCGCTCATGCCTCGCGCGCTCCCGGGCAGTCGGCGGGCGAGAGCATGGCGCTCGACTCGAGCCCTGCGCGCTGGAACGCCGCGCACATCGCCGCCGCGGCGTCGGTTGCGCTGCGCTCGCTGCGGCAGAGCGCGAACACCGTCGGCCCCGAGCCGCTGATCGAGCTGCCCAGCGCGCCTGCGGCCAGCGCCGCCGCGATCACCTCGCGGCAGCCGGGAATCAGCTGCGCGCGCGCCGGCGTGACCACGTCGTCCTCCATGGCGCGCGCGAGCAGCGCGAGGTCGCCCGAGAAGCACGCGGAGACGAACGCAGCCAGGTTGGCGGTGCTGCGCACGAACTGCGCCAGCGGCACGCTGGCGGGCAGCACGGCGCGCGCCTCGCGCGTGCTCACCTCGTGCACCGGCGTGACCACCGCGACCGTGAGCCCCTCGGGCACGGGAAGCCGCACGATGTCGGTGGGGTCCATGGAGCGCACCAGCACCAGGCCGCCGAGCAGCGCCGGCGCGACGTTGTCCGCGTGGCGGCCGGAGACCGCGGCCTCGGCCTCGACGCACGGCGCGATCAGCTCGGCGCGGCGCAGCGGCGAGCCCAGCAGTACGTTCACGGCCCACGCCGCGGCCGCGGCGCTGGCGGCCGAGCTGCCGAGTCCCGAGCCCAGCGGCAGGCCCTTGGCGATCTCCAGCTCGATTCCCGCGTCCATGCCCGCGCGCCGCAGCGTGTGCGTGGCGGCGATGCCGGCGGTGTTGCGCGCGGCGTCGGTGGGCAGCCTGCCGCCGTCGCCGCTCACCCGCGCGATGCGTACGCCCGGCGCGGCGACGAGCCGCGCGGTCACCGTGTCGCCCGCGCCCATCAGCGCCAGCCCCAGCACGTCGAAGCCCGAGCCCAGATTGGCCACGGTGGCCGGCGCGAATGCGCGCACGCTGCGTCCCGTCTCGCGCGCGGTCACCTGCGCTCCGCCGCGATGCGCAGGATGTCCCCGAGCACGCCCATGGCCGTCACCTCGATGCCCGCGCCGGGTCCCATCACCACGAGCGGGCGCGACTCGTAGCGCTCGGAGGTGAACACGATCAGGTTGTCGGTGCCCTGCAGCCGTCCCGCGGGCGAGTCGAGCGGCACCGCCTCAGGTCCCACCTCGATGCGGTCGGCCTCGACGCGCGCCAGGTAGCGCAGCACCCTGCCGTCGCGCTTCGCCGCCGCGACCTGCGCGGCGAACCCCGCGTCCAGCGCGCGCAGCTTGTCGAGCAGCGCGGGCAGTGGCAGTCCCGCGAGCGAGGCGTCCACCAGCCCGCGCGCGGCGACCGGCGCAGGCGCGAGCGCGATGCCGGAGAGCCGCCCGAGGATGACCGCCTTGCGCGCGACGTCCGCGCCGGAGAGGTCCGCGACCGGGTCGGGTTCTGTGTAGCCGCGGCGCACCGCCTCGGCCACCGCCGCGGAGAAGGCAACGCCCTCCTCGAGCTGCGCCATGACGAAGCCCAGCGTGCCCGACAGGCAGCCCTCGGCGCGCACCAGCCGGTCGCCGGTGGCGAGCAGCATCTCGAGCGTGTCCATGACCGGAAGTCCCGCGCCGACCGTCGCCTCGGCGCGCAGCAATCGTGCGTGCGTCCCGGCCGCGGCGCGCAGCGCGCGATAGCGGTCGAGCGGGCCCGCGAGCGGCTTCTTGTTGGCGGTCACGACGTCGGCGCCGAGGCGGAACGCCTCCATGAACACCGCGTCGGTGTCGTCGTCGTCCGAGACATCCACCAGCACGGGACGCGCGAGTCGCCAGCGCAGCGCCTCGCGCACCATCGCCAGCGGTTCCGCGGACGCCGTCGCG
>CAIXRL010000374.1 GCA_903921835.1 Candidatus Eiseniibacteriota bacterium
CCACGGTCTCGGACTTCTCGGCGATACGACCCGCGGTGCCGCCGATGTGGAACGTACGGAGCGTGAGCTGCGTGCCCGGCTCGCCGATCGACTGCGCGGCGATCACGCCGGTGGCTTCGCCCAGATCGACGAGCCGCCCGGTCGCGAGGTTGCGGCCGTAGCACTTCGCGCACACGCCGCGGCGCGCGTCGCAGGTTAGCACCGAGCGGATGCGCATCTTCTGCAGGCCCGCCTTCTCGGCGTCCACGATGCGCTTCATGACGATCTCGTCGATCATGTCGCCGGCTTCGATGATGGTCTCGTTGGTGATCGGGTGCAGCACGTGCTCGGATGCCACGCGGCCGAGAACGCGATCCGACAGCGGCTCGATGACCTCCTCACCGTCCTTGAGCGCCTCCACGGCCAGCCCGCGAATGGTGCCGCAGTCGTCCTCGTTGATGATGACGTCCTGCGCCACGTCCACGAGGCGGCGGGTGAGGTAGCCGGCATCGGCGGTCTTGAGCGCCGTGTCGGCGAGGCCCTTGCGCGCGCCGTGCGTCGAGATGAAGTACTCGAGCACGGTGAGGCCTTCCTTGAAGTTGTGGATGACCGGCGACTCGATGATCTCGCCGATGGCGCCCGTGAACTTCTTCTGGGGCTTGGCCATGAGTCCGCGCATGCCGGCCAGCTGGCGCACCTGTTCGCGATTACCACGAGCGCCGGAGTCCGCCATCATGAAGATCGGGTTGAACCCATCGCGGTCCTTGGACAGGCCGTCGAACGTCACCTGCTCCACGTTGGTCGTCGCGTGCGTCCACTCGTCGATCACCTTGCCGTAGCGCTCGCCCTCGGTGATGGCGCCGTTGCGACGGGCGGCATTGATCTCGTCCACCTTGCGGCTGGTCTCGGCGACGATGGCGTCCTTCTCCGGCGGGATGCGGACGTCATCGATGCCCACCGTGAAGCCCGCCTGGGTCGCGTACTTGAACCCGAGGTTCTTGAGGTCGTCGAGCAGGTCCGACGTGACCTCGCTGCCGAGCTTGCTGTAGCAATCCAGCACGATGTTCTCGAGCTTCTTCTTGTCCATCGTGAGGTTGCGGAAGCCCAGGTCGCGCGGCACCACCTCGTTGAAGATCACGCGGCCCGCGGTCGTGACGAGCCAGCCGCTCGGCTCCGGCCTGTGCAGCGAGACACCCGTGGCCCGGATGGCGATCTTGCCGTGGAGCGAGATCTTGGCATTGTCGTACGCGGCCCGGACCTCGTCCGCGCTGTGGAACGTGCGCAGGCGGCGTGGGTCCTCCGGCTTGAGGCCGGCGTCCTTCGCCCGCGGGTTCAGGATCTCGCCACGGTCCCGGGTCAGGTAGTGGCAGCCGAGCACGATGTCCTGGTGCGGCGTCGCGAGCGGGCGACCGTTCGCGGGCGACAGGATGTTCTGCGTGCTCAGCATGAGCAGGCTGGTCTCGATCTGCGCCTCGAACGAGAGCGGAACGTGCACGGCCATCTGGTCGCCGTCGAAGTCGGCGTTGAACGCCTGGCAGACGAGCGGGTGGATGCGGATGGCCTTGCCCTCGACGAGCACGGGCTCGAAACCCTGGATGCCGAGGCGGTGCAGCGTCGGCGCGCGGTTGAGGAGCACCGGGTGGTTCTCGATGATCTCGCCCAGGATGTCCCACACCTCGGGCTTCTCGCGCTCGACCAGCCGCTTGGCGCTCTTCACGGTCTGCACCAGG
>CAIXRL010000375.1 GCA_903921835.1 Candidatus Eiseniibacteriota bacterium
CGTGCGCACGCCACGCGTGCCGCGAGGCGTTCCAGGTCGGAAAGCCCCCGAAGCGCCTCGCGGAACGAGCCGCGCACGGTGCCCGCGTCCAGCCACGCCGCCACCGCGTCCTGCCGCTCGCGGATGGGCGCCACCGCGGCCAGCGGGCGTTCCAGCCACAGGCGCAGGCGGCGCGAGCCGGGCGCGGTCTGCGCCAGGTTCAGGTGGTGCCAGAGCGTGTGCCTGACCTCGCCGCCCGGCTGCGGGGTGAACAGTTCCAAGTGGCGCGTGGTGGCCGCGTCCACGCGCAGCACGGCGTCCTCCATCCAGCGGTCCACGCGCGTCATCTGCAGGGCCGCGCCGCCCTGCGTGCGGTCGAGGTAATCGAGCGCGCCGCCCGCCGCCGTGACCGCGAGCGGCAGGTCGGCGAAGCGGTCGGCCTCGCTCTCGCTCCAGCGCGAACGCACGAGCGTCTCGTTCATGAACCGCGCGAGGGGCGCCGTGCTGCGCGCGCCCGCGATGCCGGCGAGCAGGGTGTCCACTTTCGCCTGCACCGGCTCGTCGAGCGGCGAGGGCACCAGCCACTCCGCCACCGGCACGCGCGTGATCAGGTTCGCCGCCTCGGCCCACGAGGACTCCACGAGCCGCATCTCGCCCGTCGAGGCGTCGGCCAGACACAGCCCCACGCGCGCCGGCTGCGGCCACAGCACCGCGAGCCAGTTGTGCGCCGCGGCCTCCAGGAACGCGTCGTGGGTGACCGAGCCCGGCGTCATGACCTCGGTGACACCGCGCTGCACGATGCCCTTCGCCTGCGCGGGGTCCTCGAGCTGGTCGCAGATCGCCACCTTGTGCCCCATGCGCAGCAGGCGCGCCACGTAGCTGTCGCGCTGGTGCCACGGGAAGCCGGCGAGCGGGATGGGCTCGGGGTCCTGCTTGTTGCGCGAGGTCAGGGTCAGCCCCAGCAGCGCCGACACGCGTACGGCGTCCTCGAAGAACATCTCGTAAAAGTCGCCGACGCGAAAGAACAGGAACGCGTCCGGGTACTCCTGCTTGGACGCCAGGTACTGGCGCATGAGCGGCGTGCGGGCCGCGGCGCTGGCGGCCGCCGCGGCGGGATCGGCGGCGCGCTTCACGGACGGGACGACCCGGGGCCGCCATCCATCAACCCGCGCACCCCGAAGCTGGCGCCCAGCCGGGCGGCCTCGATGCTGCGCGGGTAGTGCAGGGCGAGCCGCGTGCGCGCCACGCGCGCCTCGGGATCGCGATGGAACTGGCTCGCCAGCGCCGCGAAGCGTTCCAGCGCGGGCGCGCCCGCCTCGCCGGGGTCGTGCGCGATCAACGCGTGCAGCACGTCGAGCGCCTTCTCCGGGTGGCGCTCCGCGTCCCACGACTGCGCCACGCCCAGTTGCGCCAGCGCGCGCAGCTCCGGCGATTCGTCGGCCACCTGCAGGAACGCCACGCGCGCGGCACCCGTGTTGCCCAGCGCCAGCGCGGCGAGCGCGTAGGCGTAGCGAGCCACCGGGCGGTCGGGCCCCGTCAGCCGCGCGTATGCCCGCAGGTACGCATCCGCCGCCGGCGCATACTCGCCGCGCACGTAGCGGAACTGCCCGAGCGCGTAGGCGGCCTCGCCGGGCCGCACCCCGGGCGCGCCGCGCGTCTCCATGGCGCGCAGCACGACCGGCAGGCTGTCCGTGGGCACGCGCGCCGGAATGGCCTTCCACGCCGCGTCCAGGCCCGCCTGCGCGGGCAGGGCGAGCAGCGCGAGGAACACCAGAGCGGCGAGGGCTGAAACGGTCACGTGGGGGCGCATGGGCGCGCAGCATAGTGCGGCGCGGGCGGAGGTTCCAGCGGAGCGCCGCGAAACAGACTCTCCCAGGGCGATCGAGGCTATGCACGCCAATGGCCCTGGCGAAGGGGCCTCCAAGCCCCTTCGCGAAGACCAGTGCGGCCCCGCTCCCGTTCGTTGAGAGCGGAGCCGCGTCGATTGTCCCGCGTTCTCGAGATTCTCCAACTACTTTAGGACGACGATTCGCTTTGTAGTCCGCCTGTCCCCGGCTCGCAGCTCGTAGAAGTACACGCCGGCAGCCGCTCTCGCGCCCGCAACTTGCGCGCGATTCCAAGTTGCCACGTGCTCCCCCGCCGGCATGACACCATCCACCAGGGTCGCCACGACTCGCCCCGCGACGTCGAATATCCGCAGCGACACGGCTCCACTCTCCGGCAAGCCGTAGCGGATTGTGACCGTCTCCAGAGCTGGATTCGGATACCCGCGTGCGTAGAACTCCACTTGTCTGGGCTGCCCCGACGGCCCAACCGACACCACGCCGTTGGCGTAGGTGAACCGGATCGTGTTGTTGATCGGCGCCGTGTCTTCATCCAGTCCGGCCGTATGGACCGACATGTATGCCGACGCCGGGCCACTGCCGACAACCCGCCAGTTCAGCAGGACAGTGTCCCTCTGCCATGGCGCCATCGGCACGTAGACGCTGTCGGCGAGGTCCATGCTCTCCTGCCACATGTGGACCTGAACTTCATCGAGGGCAAAGGGCGAGGCGTTCTCGATGACGGCGCTGACCTGCACCGAATCGCCGTCGCCCGTGGCGATCACTTCCGCCGACAGCGCGGCCGCGTCTGGCCGGAGATCGCCACGTCGGATCACCTCGAGTGACGCCTCCGCCGTGATCGAGCCCCCGGCGGCATTGACGCCGCGGTACACCACGTCGTACACGCCGGGTTCCGTGGGAGCGGTGAGTACGCCCGTGAAGACGCTGTCCCCGGCGACCTGGTCGCCTTGCGAGCCGTCGTCCACGAGGGCGAGTTCGCTCGACACTGCCCCACCGCTCTGGAGGACGGCGAACCAAGAAGTGGCGGGGCTGCCCGTCCGCAACGAGTCCCAGGCCGTCACGGTGACCTGCGACCCAGGATCTACCTGCGTTTCGCTCAGGGTGATGACCGGCTCGGGGGCGCCGACGAGATCCAGGCTGAGTGCGTAGTTGTGTCCCTGGTCACCGGGCAGCGCGTCGATCACGAGCCGCCAGGAACCACTCCCGGCGGTATCCGCCGTGACCTCGTGGAGCTGCGAGTTCGGGCCTATGGAGCCCGGCAGCGTATCGGTACTGATGGCCCGCCCCGGGTAGACACGGCCGCTCGGGTCCACCAGCGACGCTGTACAGGTTTCGCAATCGATCATCGCGCGCAGCTTCCCGGAAAGCGGAACCGTGACGGGGAGCTCCAACCTCTCATTCGCGTGCATGAGACCGCTTGTCGCTACTATCGTGCGCACGCTGCTCGGATCGGATTCAACAACTTCCATTCGTGCGAATGTGGAGGCTTCGCCCGAAGATGAATACGGCTCCGTGAGAAGCTGGACGATACGACCCCGGACTGTCGGACTCTGGTAGATCGCGTCGCCGGGAGCATATACTGAACTCTCATTGTGTCTCGTGGGAGGCCCGAAGGTGTCCAAGAGTTCTGGGACAGCCTGCAAGCGCGCACCCGTAGTGGAGACGACACCGTCATCAAAGACGCCTGCGGGAGGCTTGTAGTCAAGAGTCTGCTTCCACGTCGGATACAAACCAGCGGTGCCAGCGATGGAAACATGCCGCACGCCTGCTGTGAGATTCTCAACTGAGGCGGATTGTTGCCAGGAGTACCCGCGGTTGTGTTCCCACCGCGACTTGTTCGCCTTCTTGTCACCGTAGTTCAGCGTGTTCAAGTAGTCCGATCCCGGGAGCATGTCCTCCACGGGCGCACGAATGACGACGCCTGCCTGGCAACTTCCGAACAACTTGGCCACAGACACTCCAGGAATGAAAACCGGGTTGAACGCCAGGAATGTGGTGATCGCCGCAGGCACATCAGCACCGTGATGAGGCGTCGCGAGGGTGATGAGTGTTCTGATGTGGTTCCCGGAGTTCCCATACTTCTTCAGGTACGAACGGGCAACCAGTCCGCCCATGCTGTGTGCCACGATGTGAGTTGGACGCGAACTGCGCCCAATGACCTTTGCCAGTTCCTCGACAGGCTGTCCTCCGGGGCGGTCGGTATTGGTGTAGTTGAACTTGCAGACGTCAAAGTTGGCCGCGCGGAGGTCGATCTCGAGAGCGGACCACATGCTCTCGTTGCCACAGATGCCATGGACCAGGATGACGCGTTCCTGCGGAGAGCTACCGACAGGCAGAAGCCTGATGTTGATCGGCCCGCTCCCTGAGCAGGGAGACACGGTGGCGCCATAAGACTGGTAGTAGCTCAACTCGACACGGAGGGGCGAGGAGACGGGTTGGCCGCAGGTTCTCGTGCCGAAAGAGAAGTTGCCGGATGCGTCAGTCGTAGTTGCCGTGTTGCCGAAGGTCACCCTTGCACTGGGAAGTGCCACATGAGTCACGGCGTCCGTGACGGTTCCCGACACAACGACGCTTCCCTGCTCCAGGCTCAGGTCAAGGGTGAACATTCCGCTGCACTGGATGCCCGTGACGGCTTGAGTGGCGTACTCGTACCCGGCGGCTGAAGCGGTAATCCAGAGCGGAGTGCATGGGAAGTTCGCGAAACGGTAGCTACCCGCGGCATCCGTCTGAGTGTGCGCACCCGAACTGAGACGAACGGTTGCTCCGGGGACCGGCGCATTCGCGACGCCCCGAACGACCCCCTGCAGGATCGCCGTCCCTCGCCGCATCGGGACCAGGATCTGCTGCACTGTTCCCTCGGGTCGATTGCTCAGGCCGCAGTCGACGGTGACGGGAGTCGAAGCAGCGTCGTACCCGGTCCGCTCGACCAAGAGGTTGTGCGACTCGCAGGGCAGGGACGGGAAGTGGAATGAACCGTCCGATTGCGTGGTGGTGGCATAGCTGCCCCACCGCACGGTTGCGCCTTCGATGGGGACCTTGGCGGCACCCTCCACGGAGACGACCCCACCGACCCCGCCCGCGCCCGCCAGCGCGGGTTGCACGGTGAAGGTGCGGGGATTGACGCCGCCGCTGCTCGCGGTTAGATCGAACCAACTTCCGCCGGCGACGCGCCCCCGAACGACAGCCTTGTACGTCCCTGGATTCACCAGGTACCCGGACTTCGTGGGGTAGGTCCATGTCCCGTTGGCGGGCACGTTCACGTTCGTGAGGTTGGGCGGCGCGAGGTCGAACAGGTAGGTGCCGCTGCTGCTCAGGATCGCGACCGCAACTTCGGCCAGCGTGAAGGGCGAGGCCGAGGAGGATCCGAGCGTGAAGTCCACGCTGAAGTTGTTCACGCCGGCACCTGGGCTCGCGCATACAACCGCCGGACTCACGGCCGCGCCGGCCGAGACGGATACGGGCTGCGCCGACCCTCCCCCGCCCGTGTTCATCATGACCGACACTGTGTTGGAGCCCTCGTTCGCCACCGCAAGGTCGGGTTTGCTGTCCCCGTTCACGTCCCCGATCGCCACGGAATAGGGATAGCTCCCGGTGCCGTAGTCGACCTTTGCGCCGAACGTGCCATTGCCGTTGCCCAGGAGTACCGACACCGTGTTGGAGCTGTAGTTCGCCACCGCCAGGTCGGGTTTGCTGTCCCCGTTCACGTCACCGATCGCCACGGAGAAGGGATAGCTCCCGGTGCCGTAGTC
>CAIXRL010000376.1 GCA_903921835.1 Candidatus Eiseniibacteriota bacterium
CATGAGCAGCGCGTGGGTGCTGCGCGCGAGCACGAGGTCACGGCGATCGGCGCGGGCGCGAGCGACGCGGCAGAACAGGCAGCCGGCGGGTTCCGCGGCGCGGCGGATGTACGCCATGCGCCAGGGCGACCAGAGCCGGTCGAGGCCGGCGCGGGAGCGCGGGCTCATCCGCGCGTGCCCTCGCGCAGCGAGCGCCAGATGCCCTCGGCCTCCCCGAGCTGGTCCACGGTGTTGATGCCGAGCAGCTCGCGGTGGTCCGGCGCGCACACGACCGCGGCGCGCAGCCGCCGTGCCTGCAGCAGCGACACGGTGTCGGTCAGGTAGTACTCGCCCTGCGAGTTGGTCGCCGTCAGGCTCGAGAGCACGCCGGCGAGCGCCGGGTAGGAGAACGCGTAGATCCCCGAGTTCACCTCGTCGAGCGCGCGCTCGGCCGCCGTCGCGTCCTTCTCCTCGACGATGCGCTCGATGCCGGCGCCGCCGGGCGTGCGCACGATGCGGCCGTAGCCCTTCGGGTCCGGCAGCCGCATGCTGAGCACCGTCACCGCCGCGCCGGAGGCGGCGTGCGTGCGCAGCAGCGCGTCCAGCGTGCCCGGCGTGAGCAGTGGCGTGTCGCCGCAGACCACCAGCAGCGTGCCGCCGAAGTCGCCCAGCGCCGGCTCGGCCATCATGCACGCGTGCCCCGTGCCGCGCTGTTCGGCCTGCACCGCCCACTCGAGGTCGTCGCGCCCGGCGAACACCGCGCGCACGCGCTCGCGCTGGTGGCCGATCACGACCACCTTGCGGCCCACCTGCAGCTCGTCGAGCGTTTCCAGGACGTGCGCGAGCAGCGGGCGCCCCGCCATGGGGTGCAGCACCTTGGGCAGGTCGCTGTTCATGCGCTTGCCCATGCCGGCGGCCAGCACCAGCGCAGCCACGTCGGAATGCGAGTATCGGGTCATCGGCCGCTCCATTCGAAGTTGTCGATCAGCCGCGCGGGGCCCACGCGCGCCGCGACCGCCACCAGCACGCGGCCGCGCACGGTGCGCAGCGGTGCCATGGTCGCCGCGTCCACCACGGCGACGTAGTCCTCGTGCACCAGCGGATGGCGCCGCCACACGCCGCGCACCGCGGCGGCGATCCTCGCCGCCGAGCGCTCCCCCGCCACCAGGTGCGCGCGCGCCGCGCGCAGCCCCAGCGAGAGCGCCACCGCCTGCGCCCGCTCCCCGGCCCCGAGGTAGGCGTTGCGGCTGCTGAGCGCCAGGCCGTCGCGCATGCGCACCGTCGCGCCCCTGCGCACGCGCACGGGCAGCAGCAGGTCCGCGACCATGCGCTCGATCACCATCGCCTGCTGCGCGTCCTTCTGGCCAAGCCACAGTTCGTCCGGCTGCACCGCGTTCAGCAGCCGCAGCACCACCGTGGTGACGCCCTCGAAGTGCCCCGGCCTGGCCGCGCCCTCGAACGCGTCGGTCAGCCCGCTCACGTGCACGCGCGTGCGGTCGCCCGCCGGGTAGATCCCGGCGATCGCCGGCTCCCACAGCAGGTCGACTCCCGCTCCCGCGAACTTCGCGCGGTCCTCGTGGATCGGGCGCGGGTAGCGCGCGAAGTCCTCGGTGGGCCCGAACTGGAGCGGGTTCACGAAGAGACTCGCCACCACGCGGTCGCACGTCCGGCGCGCGCGGCGCACGAGCGAGAGGTGCCCGTCGTGGATCGCGCCCATGGTGGGTACGAAGCCGATGCGCAGCGCCTGCGACCGCCACGGCGCCATCGCCCTGCGCAGAGCCGACACCGTGCGCACGCGCTGCATCACCCGCGCGGACGCCACGTCAGTAGGACTCCTCGTCGCCGGGGAAGCGCTTCGCCTTGACGTCCGCGACGTAGCGCGCATAGGCGTCGCGCATCGCGTCGCCCAGCTCGGCGTAGCGGCGCACGAACCTGGCGGTGCGGCCCTGGTAGAGCCCCAGCATGTCGTGCGAGACCAGCACCTGGCCGTCGCAGCCCACGCCCGCACCGATGCCGATGGTCGGGATCTGCAGCTCGCGCGTGACCCGCGCGCCCAGCGCCGCCGGGATGCCCTCCAGCACGATCGCGAAGCAGCCCGCCGCCTCGAGCGCCTGGGCCTCGCGCAGCAGCCGCTCCTGGTCCGCCTCGCTGCGCGCCTGCACCTTGTAGCCGCCGAACGCGAGCACGGACTGCGGCGTCAGGCCCAGGTGGCCCATCACCGGGATGCCCGCGCGCACGATGTGGCGCACCGCGCCGGCGACCCGCTCGCCGCCCTCCAGCTTGATGGCGTTCGCGCCCGCCTCCTGCACCAGCCGGCCGGCGTTGGCGACCGCCTGCTCCTCGCTCACCTGGTAGGACATGAACGGCATGTCGCCCACCACCAGCGCCGATGGCTTCGCGCGCGACACGGCCTTCGTGTGGTGCAGCATGTCGTCCATCGTCACCGGCAGCGTGCTGTCGTAGCCCAGCAGCACCGTGCCGACGCTGTCCCCCACCAGCAGCACCTCGACGCCCGCCTGGTCGGCGAGCCGCGCGGTCGGGAAGTCGTACGCCGTCACCACGGTGATCCGTTCGCCGCGGCGCTTCATCTCGACGATCGCCGGCGCGGTGATCTTCGCGCGGGTGTTGCGGCCGGAGACGCGCTCGGGGCTCATGACGACCGTCCCTTCTCGATCGGCGTGTAGTACATCGTGCCCTGGCGGTGCGACAGGATGCGGCGGACCAGGTCCTCGTAGTCGTCCGGCTCGTTCACGAAGTCGATCGCGTTCGTGTTCACCACCAGCAGAGGCGTGTCCGTGTAGTGGAAGAAGTAGTGGTTGTACGCGTCGTTCAGCTTCGCGATGTAGTCCTTGTCCATGTCCTTCTCGAACGGCCGGTTCCGCCGCGCGATCCGCTCCATGAGCGTGTCCGGATGCGCCTGCAGGTAGACCACGATGTCCGGCTTCACGACGTCCAGCTCCAGCCAGCCCACGAGCCGCTCGTAGAGCGCCAGCTCGCGGTCCACCAGGTTCAGGCTCGCGAAAATGCGGTCCTTCTGGAACAGGTAGTCCGCGACCAGCTTTTCGCTGAACAGATCCGTCTGCCGCAGGTCGCGCTGCTGCTGGTAGCGGCTGAAGAGGAAGTGCATCTGCGTCTGGAACGCAAAGCGCGCGCGGTCGCGGTAGAAGTCCTTGAGGAACGGGTTCTCCTCGACCTCCTCCAGCACCAGCTGCGTCGACAGGCGTTCCGAGAGCATGCGCGACAGGCTGGTCTTGCCCGCACCGATGACACCTTCGATGACGAGGTAGCGATTCTCGTTCACGCGGGGCTCAGTTCCAGAGCCGGCTGCCGCGCTTCAGGAGCGGTCGCGCACCCAGCCTGGAGAGGTGCGAGATCATCGTGTCGCCCGTCCCCGGGTGCACGAGGAGCGGGTCCAGCTCCACCAGCGGCACGAGCACGAACGCGCGCCGGATCATCTCCGGATGCGGCAGGCGCAGGTCGTCCTCCTCGATCACCTCATCGCCGTAGAGCAGCAGGTCGAGGTCGATGGTGCGCGGTCCCCACGGGCGCGTACGCTCGCGGCCCAGGCGCTTCTCGATCAGCATCAGGTTCCACAGCAGTTGCCGCGGGGCCAGGTCGGTGTCCACCTGCGCGACCGCGTTGAGGAAGTTGGGCTGGTCCATGTCCCCCACAGGCTCGGTGTCGTAAAGCGATGAGGCGCGCAGCAGCTCGGTCTGGGGCAACGCGGCCAGCGCCTCGAGCGCCTGGCGGATCATGGCCTCGCGCTCTCCGAGGTTCGAGCCCAGCGCGATGAACGCTTTCACTGGCCCTTCTCACGGACGACGTCGATCACCGCGCGCCCGCCCGTCGTCCAGCCCAGGTTCTGCTTGGCGATGCGCACGCGCGCCCTGCGGATCGGAAAGCGCGCCAGGATCGTGTCCGCCATGGTGCGTGCCAGGGCCTCGAGCAGGTGGAAACTGTGGCCCTCGTTGACCTCGCAGACGAGCTTGTAGAGCTGGTCGTAGTCCACCGTGTCCGCGAGCTTGTCGGAGGTCTCCGACCGCTCGTTGTCCGGCTCCAGCTCGAGATCCACCTCGAGCCGCTGCCCGGCTTCCTTTTCGTAGGGGCGGGCGCCGTGATGCCCGAACACCGAAAGCCCTTCGAGCCGAATCGTCGCCAAGGCATTGCCTCCGAAAAGGATGAGAGCGGACCGGCGGGGTTCCGGAGCGCGTGTGCGGCGAGGATAGGAGTCGGGTGCGAGGGTGGTCAAGCGCGACGCCGCGGGCGCGGGAATGGCGCGCGGATGGCGGGGTCACGTGCGGGCGTATGGCCCTGCCCTTCCAGCAAAGCCGAACTAGAACCAATCGCTCACCGGTAAGCGACCGTCGCATTGCTCTCGTGCGTGAGCAGCCGCATGAGCTTCGGATGCAGGAACAACTTGTCCCTGCCGACCTCCTCCTCCTTCAGCACGCCGATGCGCGACAGCTCCTTCAGGTAGCGGGCCGCCGCCTGCCTTCCGGCAATGCCTGCATCGACTACATTCGCGATCCTGCAGTATGGCTGGCTGAAGATCGCATCCACCAACTCACGCGTGTAGATCTTCGGCAGTTCACGCC
>CAIXRL010000377.1 GCA_903921835.1 Candidatus Eiseniibacteriota bacterium
CCTCGCAGAGCAGTCGCGCGCCGTGCGCATCCCGGTGCAGATGTTTCGCCAGATGAACCGGCTCGTCGCCGCGCACCGCACGCTGCGCTCGCGCCTCGGCCGCGAGCCGATGGAAGCCGAGATCGCGCAGCACCTGGGCATCAGCATGGCTCGTGTCGGCCGCCTGCGGGCGCTGTTCGCCGGCATGCAGACGCTGGACGTCCACGGCGACGCGGACGCGTTCGAGGAGCTGAGCGGCGACTGGCTGCCGGACGCGCCGCCGTCCGTCGAGCGGCTCGTCGAGCTGCAGATCGAGCACGAGAAGATCGACCGCCTGCTGCGCTCGCTCGACACGCGCGAGGAGCAGCTCATCCGCATCCGCTACGGCTTCCAGGACGGGGTCGCGCGCTCGCTGCAGGAGACCGGGGACCACTTCGGGATCTCGCGAGAACGCGTGCGCCAGATCGAGGCGCGTGCGCTGCAGAAGCTCAGGGCCGCCATCGAGCTCGCCGATTCCGGGCGCGCCTGCGCACTCACGAGTGGAGAGGAGAGTCGCCCGTGAAGGACCTGTCCGCGTACATCCGCGACATTCCCGACTTCCCCAAGAAGGGCATCCTCTTCAAGGACATCACGCTCCTGATCGGGACCCCCGACGTCTTCGCCGAGGCCGTGCGGCAGATGGCGGCGCGCGCGCCGAAGCCCGACGCGGTCGTGGCAATCGAGTCGCGCGGCTTCATCTTCGGCGCGCCGCTGGCGCAGCACTGGAACGTGCCGTTCGTCCCCGCGCGCAAGTTCGGCAAGCTGCCGGGCCGCACGGTGCGGCAGGTCTACTCGCTCGAGTACGGCGAGGACACGCTGGAACTGCACGCGGACGCGCTCAAGCCGGGCTGGCGCGTGGTGGTCGTGGACGACCTGCTGGCGACCGGCGGAACGGCGGGCGCCACGGTCGGGCTGGTTGAGCAGCTGGGCGCGCGGGTGAGCACGGCGCTGTTCGCGGTGGAACTGCGGGGCCTGGGCGGCCGCGAACGGCTGGCCCCGACGCAGGTCGAGGCGCTGATGGCGTTCGACGTGAAGGAGTAGCGGCTCAGCGCGAGGGAATCGCGTCCAGCTTGTGCCGGAGCGCGGCGATCCTGGCCGCGGACTGCTGCTCCGCCGGCAGGCCCTGCGCGTAGCGGATCGCGTCCGCCAGCGTGCGCCGCGCGCCCTCGAGATCTCCGCGCCCCTTGAAGATGTCCGCGCGGGTCTCGTAGAAGTTCAGCTTGCGCGGACCGTAGGCGAGCGCCATCGCGCGGTCCGACGCGGCGAGCGCCTCGTCCCAGCGCTGCAGCATGCGGTAGGCCGCGGCCAGCCGCGCGGGCGGGTTGTAGTCGCCCGGCATGTCCCGCTCCGACTGCTGCAGCATCGGGATCGCCCGCTCGACCTGGCCGAGCTCCACGTACGCCGACAGCCGGTGCGGGTCGAACACCGCGCGCTCCTCGGGCGTGCGCGCGCGCGCGGCCTCGCCGTCCAGGAACGCCGACCACTTCTCCGCGACCCGGCGCGCTCCCAGCGAATCCCGCGCGTCGTGCCGCGTGCCGAGCAGGGCAATCCACGCTCCG
>CAIXRL010000378.1 GCA_903921835.1 Candidatus Eiseniibacteriota bacterium
GACACGCACTTCATCGGGTGACCGCCATGAGCCACGCTGGCGCAGGGATGCACACGTTCGGGCGAGGGGGTATCCACCCCGGTCCGCACAAGGAAGCGACGTCGGGCAGACCGATCGACGTGATGCCGGCTCCGGATGAGGTCGTGCTGCCTTTGCTGCAGTGCCTGGGCGACGCGTCCGAACCCATCGTGAAGAAGGGCGAAATGGTGCGCCGCGGGCAGAAGATCGCCGACGGCGGCGCCACGGGCGTGCCGCTGCACGCGCCGATCAGCGGCAAGATCCGCCCGGTGGAGAAGCGTTCGCATCCGACGCTGGCCATGGCCATGTCGATCGCGATCGCCGCCAACGCCGAGGCGGGTCCCGAGCTGGAGTTCCCCGAGGACCCGGCGTGGCGCACGCTCGAGCGCGACGAGGCGCTGGCGCGCATCCGCGAGGCCGGCATCGTCGGCCTGGGGGGCGCGGCGTTCCCGACCTGGCGCAAGCTCGACTTCGCGTTCAAGGGCAAGGTGGACACGCTGGTGATGAACGGCGCCGAGTGCGAGCCGTACCTGACCAGTGACTACCGGCTGATGCTGGCGCACCCGCTCGACATCGTCGAGGGTTCGCTCGCGATCGCGCGCGTGGCCGGAGCGCAGAAGGTGCAGATCGGCGTCGAGTCCGACAAGCCGGACGCCATGCGCGTGCTGCGCGAGGCCGCGCACACCGCGGCCGCCACCGGGAACCGTATGCCGGTCGAGATCGTCCCCTGCCTGGCGCGCTATCCGCAGGGCGCCGAGAAGCAGCTCGTGTTCGCGGTCACCGGCCGCACGGTGCCGCCGCGCCAGCTGCCGTCCGCGGTCGGCGTGCTGGTGCAGAACGTCGCGACCGCGCTCGCGGTGCACGACGCGCTGCGGTATCGCAAGCCGCTCATGGACCGCGTGCTCACCGTCACCGGCCCCGGCGTGCGCGAGCCGCGCAACGTGCTCGTGCCCATCGGCGCCTCGCTCGCGGACGTGGTCGCGTTCTGCGGCGGCGTGGCCGACGACGCGACGCGCATGATCGCGGGCGGCCCCATGATGGGCCGCGCGCTGCCGCGGCTCGACGTGCCGCTCATCAAGGGCATGAACGGCCTGGTGCTGCTGACCGGCAAGGGTCCGCTCGAGGACGGCTTCGGCGCGTGCATCCGCTGCGGCCGCTGCCTGGACGCCTGCCCACTCGGGCTGGAGCCCGACCAGGTCTCGATCCGTGTCGAGGCCGGGCGCACGCTGGACACGGAGCGCCACGGCGCGCTCGATTGCTACGAATGCGGGTGCTGCAGCTTCGTCTGCCCGGCGGGACGTCCGCTCGTGCAGTTCATGCAGGTGGCCAAGGGCGCGCTGCGGCGCGCCGCCGAAACGCGGAGGGCGTCGTGAGCGAAACTCCGCGGCAGTACGTCATCACGCCGGGTCCGCACCTGCACGTGGACGAGAGCACGTCGCGCATCATGTGGTGGGTGAACGGCTCGCTCGCCCCCGCGGTGCTCTGGGGCGCGTACGTGTTCGGCCTGAACGCCATCGCGGTCGTGCTCGCCTCCATCCTCGGCGCCGTCGTCGCCGAGTGGGGCTCGAGCCGGCTGCTCAAGCGGCGGCCGACGATCGCCGACGGCAGCGCGGTGTGCACCGGTCTGCTGCTCGCGCTCACGCTGCCGCCGCGGCTTCCCGCGTGGGAGGCGTTCCTGGGCGCCGTGTTCGCGATCGCGCTCGGCAAGATGATCTTCGGCGGACTGGGCTTCAATCTCTTCAACCCGGCGCTGCTCGGACGCGCGTTCCTCATGGCGTCCTTCCCGCTCGCGATGACCTCGGGCTGGGCCGCGCCCCGGCCCTGGTTCGGCGTGCACCTGGACGCGGTCACGAGCGCGACGCCGCTGGCGGTGCTCAAAGAGCAGGGTCTCGCGGCGGCGACGAAGCTCATCGTCAGCCCCGCCGGCCTGTGGGAAGCGCTCGCGCTCGGCTTCCGGCCGGGCTCGATCGGCGAGGTCTCCCTGCTGCTCCTCGCGCTGGGTGCCGGCGTGCTGCTGGCACGGCGCATCATCACGCTCACGATCCCGCTCAGCGTGTTCGCGGGCGTCGCGATCTCGACGCTGCACACGGGCGTGCCGGTGCTGCACCTGATGACGGGCGGCCTGTGGCTCGGCGCGTTCTACATGGCCACCGACTACGTCACCTCCCCCACGTCGCGCAACGCCCGGATCGTCTTCGGGCTGATCGTGGGCCTGCTCACCGGGATCATCCGCGTCTA
>CAIXRL010000379.1 GCA_903921835.1 Candidatus Eiseniibacteriota bacterium
CTACGGCGAAACGTGCCCGCAGTACCTGCTGCTCGACGACTCCGTGTTCCAGAAGCCCGACTTCGGCGGCTCGGCCTACGTCATGAGCCCTCCGATCCGGCCCGGCCACGTCGGCCACCACGACGCGTTGTGGCACGGCCTCTCGAATCGCCTGCTGGACTCCGTCGGCACCGACCACTGCCCGTTCACGCACGAGCAGAAGCGGATGGGCCTCGGCGATTTCACGAAGATTCCCAACGGCGCCGCGGGCGTCGAGGACCGGCTCGCGCTGCTCTACACGTACGGCGTGCGCGCGGGGCACTTCGGGCTCGAGCGCATGGTCGAACTGGGCAGCACGGCGCCGGCGCGCATCTTCGGCCTGGCGAAGAAGGGCTCTGTCGCGGTCGGCATGGACGCGGACATCGTGCTCTTCGACCCGGCAGGCGAACGGGTGCTTTCCGCGAAGACGCATCACTCGAAGGCGGACCGCAGCATCTTCGAGGGCTTCAAGGTGTCCGGGCGCGTCGCCCGCACGATCTCCAACGGCCGCACCGTCTGGGATGGACAGAAGTTGACGACCACGCGCGGCGCCGGCCGGTTCATCACGCGCAAGCCCGCCCATTTCGCGCGCAACGCCGAGGTGAAGCCTTGAGCGTGGCCGGCCGCGGCGTGCGCCGCACGGACCTCGCGCGGCGCACCGGCATCCTCGTGAACGGGGTTCCCGCGCAGCCCGGCCAGGGCCTCGCGTCCGTCGCCGCATTGGAGTACGCATGACCCCCGGCGCCGAAGGACGATTGCTGGCGGCGGCCCGCCTCGAGCGGGACATCGCCGATGCCAGGCCCAACCTGACGCCGGCCGAAGCGGTGGCGGAGGCACATCGCTGCCTCTACTGCCACGACGCGCCGTGCATCCAGGCCTGCCCCACGGGCATCGACGTCCCGACGTTCATCCGCAAGATCGCCACCGGAAATCTCCGCGGCTCCGCGCGCGTGATCCTGTCGGCCAACCTGCTCGGCTACTCGTGCGCGCGCGTGTGCCCCGTGGAAGTTCTGTGCGTGGGGGCGTGCGTGTACACCGTCTGGGAGCGGACGCCCATCGCCATCGGCCGGCTGCAGCGGCACGCCGTCGAAGCCGCCATGGACGAGGGGGCCGCGGCCGCGCAACTGGCGAAGGCGAAGACCAACGGCAGGAAGATCGCGTGCGTCGGCGCCGGCCCCGCCTCGCTCGCCTGCGCCGGCTACCTCGCGCTCGAGGGCTGCGCGGTGACGCTGTTCGAGAAGCGCGAACTGGCTGGCGGTCTCAACACCACCGGCGTCGCGCCGTACAAGCTGCACGTGGAAGGCGCGCTCGCCGAGGTCGCGTTCATCCGCTCGCTCGGCGTGGACATCCGCTCGGGAGTCGAGGTCGGCCGCGACGTCACGGGGGACGCGCTGCTCGGCGAGTTCGACGCGGTCTTCATCGCGCCGGGCCTGGGCGCCGACACGCCGCTGGGCATCCCCGGCGAGCAGGGCGCCGGCGTGGCGGGAGCGGTCGCGTGGATCGAGCGGCTCAAGCTGGAGGACGGCTTCACGCTCGCGGGCGTCCAGCGGGCCGTGGTGATCGGCGGCGGCAACACGGCCATCGACGCCGCCCGCGAACTGGCCAAGAGCAGCGTGCCCGACGTGACGCTGCTCTACCGCCGCACCGAGGCGGAGATGAGCGGCTACGCCCACGAGCTCGAGCACGCGCGCACCGAGGGCGTGCGCATGGTCGAGCGCGCGGTGCCCGCGACGTTCGTGCGCGAGGGCGAGGCGCTGCGCGCGCTCCGCCTGGCGGACGGCCGCGAGTTCGCATGCGACCTCGCGCTGGTCGCCATCGGACAGGCGCGCCTGGGCACGCTCGTCGCCGCGTTCCCCGGCATCACGCTGGATGCGAAGGGCCGCCTCGTCGCCGACCCCGCCACCGGCCGGACCGGCAACGCGAAGGTCTGGGCCGGCGGCGACACGATGGGGGGCGAGCTGGTCGTCACCGCCGTGCAGGACGGCAAGCGCGCGGCGCGTTCGATCGCGCGGACGCTGGGCCTGCCCGAGCGCCCCGATTCCCCGATGCTCGCCGGACACCGCTGACCCCCCGGAGCCCACGATGGCAGATCTCTCCGTACAGTTCGCGGGCATCAAGGCCCCGAATCCGTTCTGGCTCGCGAGCGCGCCGCCCACCAACTCGGGCGAGCAGGTCCAGCGGGCATTCGATCTCGGCTGGGGCGGCGC
>CAIXRL010000380.1 GCA_903921835.1 Candidatus Eiseniibacteriota bacterium
GGACATCTACGACCTGCTCGGCCGCCGGGTGCGCAACCTCGCCGAACGCGACCTGCCCGCGGGCGTCACGGTGCTGCCGTGGGATGGCCGCGACCAGTCGGGGAGCCACGTGGGGCGCGGCGTCTACTTTGCGCGGCTGCTTGCGGGCGATCGCCAGTTCACCGTGCGGCTGCTGCTGCTCGATCACTGACGCGCGCAGGGGCAACGGAGCGGGGCCGCACCGGACACCGGCGCGGCCCCCGCGTCGATCCGGGATTGCCTCAGCGCGACAGGTTCTCGGGGTTGAGCCCCTCGAGGTCCTTCACGACGAAGATGCCGTCCCTGCGGATGAGTTCGCCGTCGAACCACACCTCGCCGCCGCCGTACTCGGGACGCTGGATCAGCACGAGGTCCCAGTGGACCTTGGACTTGTTGCCGTTCTCGGCCGTCTCGTACGCCTGGCCGGGCGTGAAGTGCAGCGAGCCCGCGATCTTCTCGTCGAACAGCGTGTCCTTCATCGGCTTCATGATGTGCGGGTTGAAACCGAGCGAGAACTCGCCGATGTATCGCGCCCCGGGGTCGGAATCGAGCAGCTGGTCGAGTTTGTCCTGCGGGTTGCCGGTGGCCTTGACGATCCGGCCCTTCTCGAACGTGAAGCGGAGCGAGTCGTATGACGTGCCCAGGTACACGGACGGCGTGTTGTACGCGATCACGCCCTCGACCGAGTCGCGCACCGGGGCGGTGAAGCACTCGCCGTCCGGGATGTTGCGCTCGCCGTGGCAGGAGATGGCGCCGATGTCCTTGATGCTGAAGCGCAGGTCGGTGCCGGGACCCTTGAGGTGCACGCGGTCCGTGCGCAGCATGCGATCGCGCAGCGGCACGATGGCAAGGCGCATGCGCTCGTAGTCCACCGTGCAGACGCGGAAGTAGAAGTCCTCGAACGCCTCGGTGCTCATGCCGGCCAGTTGGGCCATCGCGGGGTTGGGGTAGCGCAGGACCACCCAGCGCGTGTGGTTCACGCGGTAGTCGAGGTGCACGGGCTGCGAGACGAGCCGCTGGAACATCGCCATCTTGTCGCCGGGGACGTCGGAGAGTTCGCTCACGTTGGCGTACCCGCGAATGCCGACGTAGGCCTGCACCTGCTTCATCTGGTGCAGCTCGATTTCCGCCTGCACGCGCAGCGCCGCCTCGGTGGCCCCGCGCAGCTGGGCGCGGATCACGCCGCTGTCGCGCACCGAGACGATGGGCACGCCGCCCACCTTCTGCACCTCATCGATCAGGTCGATCACCAGCCCGTCTGCGAGGTCGAAGGGTTCGATCAGCATGGCCTCGCCCGCCTGCAGCCGGGTCGAATGGTGGACGATGAGCGCGGCAAGCTTCTGCGTGCGCGGATCACGCATGGAACGCCTCCGGGAAGTCTGCGGACGGGATTGCGGTCGGGATCGCGAGTGCAACCGGGTGACGGTAGCACAGACGGGTGCGGCCCACGCCGGCCCGCGGCCCCACGCGGGCACGTGGTTGACGCCCGGCGCGGACCGCGCGCACGCTCGCAGCGCAACGTCACGCCACCCATTCGCCCGCAGGAGGAGCATCCCCATGAAGCGCTACCGCGTCGCGTTGTTCGGAACGTCCTTCGCCCGGCTGGTGCATGCGCCCGCCTTCCAGCGCCATCCCGGATTCGAACTGGTGGCGATCGCGGGCAGCGACGCCGAGCGGACGCGCAAGGTCGCGGACGGGCTCGGCGTGCCGGGCGCGTACGCGGACTGGCGCGAGTTGCTCGCGAGCGAGAAGCCCGACGTGGTCACGATCGCGACGCCCGTGGTGCTGCACCACCCGATGATGCTGGCGGCCATCGAGGCGGGCTGCCACGTGCTGTGCGAGAAGCCCACCGCGATGAACTGCAGGGAGGCCATGGAAATGCGCGACGCCGCGGCGAAGGCGGGGCGGGTCGCGGGCATCAACCACGAGTTCCGCTTCCTGCCCGCGCGCGCTCACGCGCTCGAGCTGGTGCGGCAGGGCGCCATCGGCCGCCCGCGCCGTGGCGAGATCCTCGGGCGCTACCCGATGTGGGCCAGGCCGGAGTCGCGCGGCATGACGTGGTTGTCCGACGCCAGCCGTGGCGGTGGCATCCTGGGTGCGCTGGGTTCGCACCATACGGACTGCCTGCGGACATTCTTCGGCGAGCCCGCGAGCGTGCTGGCCACCGTGCGCGTGGACCAGCCCCGGCGCGGGCCGGTCGAGCCCGGCGGGCCGTCGGGCATCGCCACCGCCGACGACGCGTGCACGCTCCAGTACGACTTCGCGGGTGGCGTGAGCGCGCTCGTGGACCTCTCCGCGTGCACGCCGTATCACTGGGAGCGCTTCGAGATCCACGGCGAGGACGCGACGCTGCGCTGGGACGAGACGGGCGGGACGCTGTGGCGCCTCGCCGCCGGGCGCGACATGGAGACGGTCGAGCTCCCCGGGCAGCTGCGGCTCGCCGGGCGCGACGGCGATCCGGCGCTGCTGGCGCCCTTCGCCGTCATCGTGGACCGCCTGTACTCGGCGATCGACCGCGGCGAGCCGCTCGTGCCCGGCTTCGCCGCCGACGCGGTGCCCGTGCAGGCCGCGCTGGACGCTGCGAGGGCATCGAGCGCGGGCGGAAGGCGCGTCGCGGTGGAAGTTCCCTGACGCAGGCCCCGGACTTTGCACTCCGGGAACGTCCCGTGGGCGCGGGAAGGGCATCATGAGTGCGAAAGAGCGCAGCCGTTGGACCGCCTCGGATGCGCTGGTTATACTGGTGGCATCGTGGTGGCACGGTCCGCTTCGGGCTGCGCACTGTCGAGCCAATGGAGGAAGTGCATGGCGGATTGGGACGTCATCGCCAAACAGCGACTCACCGAGGACTGGGCCACGCTGCGCGCGGCCTACCTGCCGCTGAACCAGGCGATGCGGCGCACGGTCGAGTTCCTCGACAAGGGCGAGGGCACCTTCGACGACCTGCTCGCCGTCGTGCGCGAACGCATGGACGGGGCGATGCACAACCTCACGGCACTGAGCAACCGCCGTTCACCTTGGGTGCGCCTCGAGGCCATCCGTAATCTGCGCGTGCTCGCCTCCGGCCTGCGCGGCGCCGCGTCGGACGATCCGCGCGCGCTGCTGCGCTATCTGTTCGCGATTTCGGAGCTGCTGGGCAACGTCTGGCGCGACGCGCCGACCGAGGGGCGCGTCACCGAAAACCTCGTGCTCGAGGGCAAGCTCGACTTCTGGTTCGGCTGTGACTGCTGTGCGGTCGGCACGCTGCGGCCGGCGGGACCCGACGATCCGCCCGACCTGCTCCGCGGCCGCGAAGTGCAGCTGATCTGGGACGTCGACGCCCTGTACGCGTGGACGCTGGACGAGTTCGAGGACTACCTCGCGAGCGAGCGCTACGCTTTGCCGACGACGCCCCGCGTGGCCGCCACGGACCAGCTCGGCCTGCCCGTCGTGGACGTGCCCTCCGAGGCGCTCCGCAGGGGCAACGAGCTTTTCGGCGGACAGGGCGGTGGACTCTATTGTCCTCTGGACCTCAAGTACATCGAGGTCATCTAAGAAACGTCGTCCGCGGGCCGGGTCACAGTCCCGCGTCGATGCGCGTTCTCGGTTCAGAGGCGTCCCTGGGCGTTTCGCACCCCGGCCCCGCCGGGAACGTGGCGAGTGGCCCAGCCATCCCATCACGGAGGTTCCACATGAAGAGATTCACCGTCGCGCTGCTGGCGTTCGCGCTATGTGCCGTGGCTGCAGTGGGTTTCGCCGATGATCAGCACGCCGTTCATTCCACTGTCCACGCCGATCACTCCACGATGGGCGGCGCCATGGGCGCCGGCAAGACGGGCACGTGGAAGGGTGAGGTGCTGGACGCCGGCTGCTATCTGGGCCACGGCGCGATGGGCGCGAAGCACAAGGAGTGCGCCCTCAAGTGCGCCGCGAACGGCATGCCGATCATGCTCATGGTGGACGGCAAGGCCATCCTGCTGACACCCAACCACGACGACGCCGATCCGTACAACGCTCTCAAGACCATGGCGGGTTCGGTCGCCGAGGTGAAGGGCACGCTGTTCACGCGCGGTGGCGCGACCGGGATCGACGTGACCGGCGCCAGGCTGGCCGCGGCGAAGTGACCCTCGCACGCGGCGCGCCGGTTCCGGCGCGCCGCGTGCTTCCCGATTTCCCTTGCGCCTCCTGGTCCGCCTCGCCGCCCTCGCCGTCGCCTGCGTTCTCGTGACGTGGGCGTTCGTCGCGCGTCCGAATCTGCCGGCGGCCGAGCGCGGGCGTCGCCTCGCCGAGCGCTGGGGCTGTTTCGGCTGCCACGGTCCCGGCGGACTGCGTGGCGTCGCGAACCACGGGCGGCTCGACCGCACCGTGCCCGGGTTCGAGGGCGACGTGATGATGTACGTCAAGGGCGACGACGACCTGCGCGAGTGGATCCGCGACGGCGTCCCCAAGCGCCGCGCCGAGAGCAAGACCTGGCAGTTCGATCGCGATCACGGTGCTCTGCGCATGCCGGCGTTCGGGCGCGTGCTGTCGGCGGGCCAGGTGGAAGACCTGGTCGCGTTCGTCAACGCCTCGGCGGGAAATCCCGCGCCGGAGGGCGAACTCGCGGCAGCGGGCCTGGGCAAGGCCGATGCGCTGGGCTGCACCGGCTGCCACGGCGCCGGCGGCCGGCTCGCGCTGCGCAATCCGGGGTCCCTCAAGGGCTACGTGCCCTCGTGGGACGGGCGCGATTTCCCCGAGGTGGTGCACGACCGCGCCGAATTCAACCAGTGGGTCATGTACGGCGTCAGCAACCGCTTCCGCGAGAACCCCGTCGCGATGTCCCTGCTGGGCCGGGCGGCGCTCCAGATGCCGTCCTACCTTTATCACGTGAGTCGCCCGGACATCGACTCGCTGTGGGCCTACGTCGACTGGCTGCGACGCACGCCGCACTGAGCGAAATGGCCGGTTCGCAGCGCCGGGGGCGCCTCTGCAGCGTTCCCGTGACACGCGCTTGCGCCAAACGGCCTGCTGCGACTAAGCTTGCCAGCCGCGTGCCGTGGTGGCGCGCAGACTCAGGTTCGGGAGCGTCATGACCTCGTACAAGCACCGCCTTCGCCGCAAGCGCGCGAAGCAGAACAGCCAGAAGAAGAAGGACAAGGCGCGCGCCGGGAAGAAGAAGGCCCGCTGAGGTCCGAAGACGAGACGCCCACCTTGCCGGTGGGCGTTCGTGTTTCGGATTCGCTCAGGCCGCGTCGCGGCGCGGTCTTGGGCCCAGCGTGGACGGTCGTGGCCCGAGCGTCGGTCCCGAGACTCCCGGGTGCGATGGGCCCACCGTTCCGCCGGCGTCGTGCACGACGGAGCTCGCGAGCACGCGCTGGGCAAGCGCCTCCGCCTGGGGCCCTGCCTTGATCTCGACCGTGGCCGTGGCGATGACGTAGACGCGATCGTTGTTGCTCGCGGAGTTGGCGGGGAAGATGAAGAAGCCCTCGCGGTCCGGAGACCAGGACATGGTGTATCCGCACATGAACTCGCCATCGCGGAAGCGCACCGCGATCTTGCGACCCTGCGGTTTCTCCTGCGGGCCTTCGATGAAGCCGCGGGTATCGTCCCGAGCCGGGTCGCCCTCGAACGTCTTCACGAAGAAGATGGCCTTGAGCTGGCGCATGCGCAGCTCGACGATCTCGTGCGAACTGCCGACCTCGATGTGGAAGCTCGGACGCGCGGCGGAGAAGTCGCGTGTCGTGCCCTTGATGACGCGACCGTCGAGATAGCGCGCGACGACGAGATTTTGAATTTCCATGCGGGCTCCCGCATTCGGGGTTGAGAGAACGTGGGTGGAGGGTGCCAGGCGCCCCCCCCCGGGTTCGCGTCAGTTTTCGGCCGCTCCGGCGACGGACTTGAACCCGGGATGGCGAAACCACGGAAACCAGAGGAACCAGAGAAAGCGGCTTGTCCCCGGACCCGGGCTGTGCGAGCGTTCCGGTTCGTTTTGGCTCCAGACCACCCAAGGAGAACTCCATGAAGCGCATTACCCTGATGTGGCCCGCCTCGGTGCTCCTCACCACCGGCCTCCTCGCCGCAGGTTGCAAGGGCACGCCCGAGGGCGCCGCCGGGCAGGTTCCGGCCGCCACGACTCCGCCGCCGGCTGCGACCGCTGCCGCGGCCGCACCCACGGCGGCACTTACGGCCGCTCCCACGGCCGCTCCCGCGGCCGCCCCCACGGCCGCCCCCACGGCCGCCACCACCGGAGGCAAGGTGCACAAGTTGCCCAGCGGACTCGTCTACGAGGACCTCGTGGTCGGTGACGGCAAGATGGCCGATCCGGGCCTGACGGCCGTGGTGCACTACACGGGCTGGCTCACGGACGGCACGAAGTTCGACAGCTCGCTCGATCGCAACCAGCCGTTCAAGTTCGTGCTCGGCCAGCACCAGGTGATCGATGGCTGGGACCAGGGCGTGAGGGGCATGCGGGTCGGCGGCCGGCGCAAGCTCACGATCCCGCCGGACATGGGCTACGGCGCCCAGGGCGCGGGCGGCGACATTCCGCCGAACGCCACGCTCGTTTTCGAGGTGAAGCTGCTCGACGTCCAGTAGATGGTGCGCGTTGCCAGGCGGTGCGCCTGCCTTCCCGGGCGGGCGCGCCGCTTCGCGTCCGGCCGGGTCGGGATTGCACGGTCGGGATCGTGCTTGACCGGTTCTCCCGGTCCGGGCAGTATTGCCATTGTCGGACCCGGGATCTGAAGCGTTGCCGCCTTCATGTGAGCCAGCTGCGGAGCCGAATCGACCGCGGCTGTTTTTCTTTGGCCTCCCGGAGCCGACTGCGCAGATGCGCACGTGGATCGTTCCCGTGCGCCGTTCGGGACGGGGGTGCCCCCCCCAGAAGTAAGGAGTCCGCAGTGGCTACCGGTACCGTCAAGTGGTTCAACGACGCAAAGGGCTTTGGCTTCATCTCCCAGGAGGGCGGCGAGGACGTGTTCGTGCACTTCTCGGCCATCACGGGTGACGGCTTCAAGACGCTCGCCGAGGGCGAGAGGGTCGATTTCGACGTGGTCAACGGACCCAAGGGGCTGCAGGCGAGCAACGTCCGCAAGAGCTGATCGCACCCCGGAGGCCGCGACGCGCGGGTCACGTGGCAGCGTGACCCGCGCGTCGGTTTTTGGGGGCGTCCCGGGCGGGGGAGGAGCATGAAC
>CAIXRL010000381.1 GCA_903921835.1 Candidatus Eiseniibacteriota bacterium
CGTGTGCTCTTCCGATCTCCGACACCAGCGCCAGCGCGCGCTCCTGGAACGCCGCCCAGCGATCGAGCATTGCGGCCTGCGACTTCGCGTCGGCGACGAACACCGGGGAGACGGCGAGCGCGGCCTCCTCCTGCTCGCGCCGCAGCACGCCCTCGTCCTTCTGCACGCGGAAGTCGTACGGCGCGACCACTCGCTCGCGGGCGATCTCGCCCTCGCGCAGGCGGAGCCGGTCCCACGGGCCGTGGCCGGTGGGCACCAGCGCGGCGGCGGCCAGCAGCAGGACGACCAACCCCAGGCGGGCGGCGAAATAGCCCCAGCGCACCGGCCGGGCACGATCCGGCAGGGCGGGAACGGTCGCGAGTTCCGATGTGGTCAGAGAGTCTCTCCGGGAGGAACGCAGTCCACGGCGAGTCTACGCGCCCGGTCCGCCCGCGTCATCCACGGCCCCGCCTCCGGCCGCAAGGCCAGGCACAACCGATTGATTCACTACGACTTCTGGGCGCTGCCCCTGAGGGTCCATGGTCTGGCCGACGCCGTCGTCCGACGCGCCCTCGTGCCGGGCGTGCCAGACGTCGAACGCGTTGATGATCTCGCGCACGAGCTTGTGGCGCACCACGTCCTCGGGGTGGAAGTAGACGAACTGGACGCCCGGGACGGCGCCGAGGATCGCCTGGATCTTCACGAGGCCGGAGTTCTCGGGCGTGCGCAGGTCGATCTGCGTCAGGTCGCCGGTGATGACGGCGCGCGAGTTCACGCCCAGCCGGGTGAGGAACATCTTCATCTGGCGCACGGTGGTGTTCTGCGCCTCGTCCAGGATGACGAACGCGTTGTGCAGCGTGCGGCCGCGCATGAACGCCAGCGGCGCGATCTCGATGACGCCCAGCTCGAGGAAGCGGCGCATCTTGTCGTACGACATCAGGTCCGCGAGCGCGTCGTACATGGGGCGCAGGTACGGATCCACCTTCTCCTGCATGTCGCCGGGCAGGAAGCCCAGGTTCTCGCCGGCCTCGACCGCGGGGCGCACCAGGATGATGCGGTCCACCTTCTTCGAGCGCAGCGCGGCGACCGCCGCTGCCACGGCGAGGTAGGTCTTGCCCGTGCCGGCGGGGCCGATGCCGAAGACCACGTCGTGCTGCTCGAGCGCCTTGAGGTAGAGCGCCTGCGTGGGCGTGCGGGGGCGAACGGCCTTGCGGTCGAACGTGTACCCGGGCGCGCCGTCGTAGGCTTCCGCCAGCCGCGGGCGGCCCGTGCCGTTGCCATGTCCGCTCCCGTTGCCCTCGTCATGGCGATCATCGCCACGCCGGATCTGCCCCAGCACCGTCGCCACGTCGGCCTCCTCGATGACCCTGCCACGCTCCACGAGCTCGATGAGCTCCTCGAGCGTGGACGCCGCCGGCTGCACGTCCGCGTCGTCACCCGCCACCGTCAGCGTCCCGTCGCGCAGCGTGATGCGAACCTGCAGCGCGCCTTCGATCTGGCGAAGGTTGGAATCGTTGTGGCCGAGCAGGGAAACCGGATCGAGATGTTCGATGGCAAGCTTGCGAACCGTCACGTCGTGCCTCTCGTGCTCCCGAAAACGCAAAACTCCCGACCCTGCGGGCTCTCGGAATCGAGCCGGGTCAGGAGCTTCTGGCTTTCCGGGCTTGTGACTGCGGGATGTCGGAGCAACCCTGGGTGCCCTGCGTGTTCGTTCAACGGACGCCGCCTTCGGGGCCGCGCGGGGATCCGCGCGACATCGGGACCGTATCAGAGCGACCCACGGCCGGCAACGGTTTCCCGCGGGGAAACGTCCGCTCCTCACCCGGATTATCGGCCGCACGGCGGCGCGATTGAGGACGTTCGCGGCCGCGCGGGACGCGTCATTCAGTCGTGCCCGCGGGCGGGCTCCGGGCGGGGCGCGAACTCGGAAACGACCGATTGCGTCGCCGCGGCCAGCGGCAGCGCGAGCACCGCTCCTGCGGCCCCGAGCAGCGAACCGCCGGCGAGGATGCTGACCAGGACGACGAACGGGTGCAGCTTCATGTGGCGGCTCATCACGCGCGGCGTGATGAGCAGGCTCGTGGCCTGGTTGATCGCGAGGTAGGCGAGCCAGCCCCAGAGCGCGAGCTCCGGCGAGGCTGCCCAGCCCGCGAGCACGATGGCGAGCGACGCGGTCCAGAACCCGAGGATGGGAACGATCTCGGCGACCGCGACCAGCGTGCCGAGCAGCGCCGGCACGGGCACGTGCAGCAGCGCCAGCGCCAGTCCCACCAGCAGGCCCATCGTGCCGCACACGATGCTCTGCCCGCGCACGTAGCTGCGCAGCGCGCGGTCGATCGCGGTGATCACCTGACCGACACGACCGCGCCCGTCCTCGGGGATGAACTCGAGCGCGCTGCGCTCGACGGCTTCGCGCTCGGCGAGCAGCCAGAACGCCAGGATGGGCGTCAGGGCGAGCCCGACGATGTGCCCGAGCGAGCCGAACGAGCGCCCGAGCGTGCGGAGGATGGCGCCCCCGAAGCGGCGCAGGAGTTCCGCTGCGCTCAGGGGATCGTCCCCGCCCAGCGGGCCCAGCCACGCGCCCGCGCCGCGCGAGATCACGAACGCGCGGAAGGACGCGAGCAGGTGTTCGAGCGATCCCGGCGCGCCGGCGACGAAGTTCGTCAGTTCGCGGGTGAGATGCGGCAGCGCGAGCAGGAGCGCCCACGCGCCGAGCGCCACGATCGCCAGGATGACGAGCGCCGCCGAGATACCGCGCCGCACGTGGCCAAGCGGCGTCTTCACGCGCTCGATGAGCGTCACGATCGGGTCCAGCGCGAAAGCGAGCAGCGCCGAGAAGCCGACGACGAGCATCACCTCGCGCAGCTGCCACAGCAGCCACGCCACGCCAGCGATCACCACCGTGAGGGCGGCGGTGCGGGCGGATTCCTGTGCGGTCATGCCGGCACCTCCGGATGCAGTTCCACGAGCGTCGTGCCCCCCTGGACCATGTCGCCGGTCCGGGCGTGCACGGCCTTGACGCGGCCGTCCCGCGGCGCGCGCACCAGGTGCTCCATCTTCATGGCCTCGAGCGCGACCAGCGGCTGGCCGCGGACCACGTCGTCGTCCGGCTCCACCAGCACGCGGGTGACGACGCCGTTCATGGGCGCCTGCATTCCCGCGGCGCCACCGGCAGCACGGGCGCCCGCACCGCGCGCCGCACGCTCGAGAACGAAATCGTGCGTGCCGAGCCGCACGAAGCGCCGCCCGCCCGCGACCGTGACCTCGGCGACGGTGTCGCCGGCGTCCGTGCGCAGCAGCATGCGGCCGGCGTCCATCACCTCGGCGTGCACGTCGAACGGGACGCCGTCCACCTGCACGCGGTAGTGGCCGCCGCCCAGCGGCGAGAGTTCCACCGACCGCACGCGGTCGCCGTCGCGCCAGGCGGTCTTCACGCGGAGCCCAGCCCGGACTGGCGCCACGGTCCCAGCGTCGCGAACGGATCGCGCGGTGCCGCGGCTCGGCCGCGGTCCTCGGCGGCGCGCACGCGGCCGACTCCCATGGCCTCGGCGATCGCCACGGCGGCCAGCGCCAGGTCCGGCGCCGGCGCCTGCATGAGCGCCTCGAAGCCCGGCAGGAATTCGCGCTCGATCCAGTCCGTGTCGAAGTTCGCCGCCGCGACGTCGGGCGCGCGCACCAGCGCGCGCAGGAACGGCAGGTTCGTCACCACGCCGTGCACGCGCATCGGGTCCAGCGCGCCCGCCAGCCGCGCCAGCGCCGCCTCGCGCGTGCTGCCGAACGCGATCACCTTCGCCAGCATGGGATCGTAGTGCACCGTGACCTCGTCGCCCGCCTCGATGCCGCGGTCCACGCGCGTGAACGGCCCGTGCGGCCAGCGCACGCGCAGCGCGACGCCGGCCTGCGGCAGGAAGCCGCGCGCGGCGTCCTCGGCGTAGATGCGCGCCTCGATCGCGTGCCCGTGGCGGCGCACCTGGTCCTGCCCGAAGGGCAGCGTGCCGGTGGCCGCGACGTGCACCTGCGCCCGCACCAGGTCGATCCCCGTGATGAACTCCGTCACCGGGTGCTCCACCTGCAGCCGCGTGTTCATCTCGAGGAAGTAGAACGCGCCGTCGCTCGCGCGCAGCATCTCGATCGTGCCCGCCCCGCGATAGCTCACGCTCTCCGCCAGCCGCACGGCGGCCCCGGTCATGCGCTCGCGCGTCGCGGGGTCCACCACCGCGCAGGGCGCCTCCTCGACGACCTTCTGGTGGCGCCGCTGCAGCGAGCACTCGCGCTCGAACAGGTGCACAACGCGGCCGTGGCCGTCACCCAGCACCTGAACCTCGACATGGCGCGCGCGCTCGAGCCGCTTCTCGACGTAGACCGCCGCGTCGCCGAACGCCGAGCGCGCGAGCCGTTGCGCGGACTCCACCGCCTCGCGCAGCTCGGCCTCGCCGGCCACGGACTTCATGCCCTTGCCGCCGCCGCCGAGCGCGGCCTTCACCATCACGGGATAGCCGATCGTCCTCGCGGCCCGCGCGAGCGCCTCGACGTCGTCGCCCTCGGCGCCCGGCACGATGGGCACGCCGGCCTTCGCGGCGATGGCGCGCGCCGCGCGCTTGTCGCCCAGGGCGCGGATCTGCTGCGGCGTCGGGCCGATGAACGCCAGCCCCGCGGCCTCGACCGCTTCGGCGAACGCCGCGTTCTCGGCCAGGAAGCCGAACCCCGGGTGCACGGCCGCGGACCCGCTCGCCTGCGCGGCGGCGATCAGCGCGGGGATGTTCAGGTACGACTCGCGGGCCTCGGCAGGCCCGATGCGGTGCGCCTCGTCGCACACGCGCGTGTGCAACGCGCCGCGGTCGGCGTCGGAATAGACGGCGACCGAGCGGATGCCCATCTCGTGCAGCGTGGCGGCGATGCGGCAGGCGATTTCGCCGCGATTGGCGATCAGGACCTTGCGGAACATGGGTGCGGGCAGGGTACGCGATTCGGGCGTCGGGCTCCACGCGGCGTCGCGCGCCGCCAGTATGCGACGCGTGGGTGGATCGTCGGGCCAGCGGATGGATGACCCTCCCTGGGGAGGATCCTGGGAAGCGACCACGAGGGGACGACGCGAGGGCCCTCCGGGCGCGAACGCCTCGTGAAGCGCCAGCCGACAGCGCGAGAAGGGACCCGGCCACGGGGCGCGCGAGCGGGCCGGCGCCACGGGCGCGTCCGAGAACGCGACGGCGCCCTTGCGATGCAGTGGCCGCGGGCTGGATCGTGCCTGCAGGCGGCGGTTCATGAATGGTCCGAGCCGGGTGACGCCACTGGAATCGCGATGGGCGCGGACGATTCCTCTTGACGCGTCTTCGCACGCAATCTCCCGAGCCGCGCGACCCTTTCGCGAGCCGCACGCCAGCGCTCGAGGGATGCGCGTGCGCGGGCTGTCGCGGCTCCGCGGCGCAACGTTCTCGCGTCGCCTCGCACGGCGCGCCCTGCGAGCCACCACGAGCGCCGCGAACACGCGTGATATGAAGTGTGCGCGCCCCCGCGACTCTTCGCCCCCGCGGTGGTTCCAGCCATGAAGTCCTGGTCGAGGTCGCATCTCGCCGATCACGAAGTCGTCCGTACGTTCACGAATACCGTCGTTCGCGACTGCGCCACGACGGCCGAGCTGCTGGCCGATCTCGGCGAGCTGGATGCGCGCAGGCTCTACGTGCCCGCCGGGTAC
>CAIXRL010000382.1 GCA_903921835.1 Candidatus Eiseniibacteriota bacterium
CGTTACCCCGTCGCCGCCCCCACCGCGTCCGCCAGCACGGTCGCGCGGTTGTCGGAGACCTCGAAGAAGCCGCCGTCCACCTGCCAGCGCTCCTCCTTGCCGTCCGTGTGGCGCACCTTCAGCGTGCCGCTCGAGAGCGCCGTCACCATCGCAGCGTGGTGCGCCAGCACCCCGAAGTAGCCCTCGCTGCCGGGCGCCTCCACGTACTCGACGTCGCCGTCGAACACCGCCTGCTCCGGCGTCAGGATCGAGAGATGAAAGAGCGTGGCCATGGCGTCAGACGGCCGCGTTCATCTTCTCGGCCGCCTCGAGCACTTCCTCGATCCCGCCGCGCATGTAGAACGCCTGCTCCGGCAGGTCGTCGAACTCGCCCTCGATGATGCGCCGGAAGCTCTTCACCGTGTCCGCGAGCTTGACGTACCTGCCCGACGTGCCCGTGAACGCCTCGGCGACGAAGAACGGCTGCGACAGGAAGCGCTGGATGCGACGCGCGCGCGCCACCGTGACCCGGTCGTCCTCGGAGAGTTCGTCCATGCCGAGGATGGCGATGATGTCCTGCAGGTCCTTGTAGCGCTGCAGGATTCGCTGCACGCCGCGCGCGACGGCGTAGTGCTCCTCGCCGACGATCTGCGGATCCAGGATGCGGCTCGTGGACGACAGTGGGTCCACGGCGGGATAGATGCCCAGCTCCGAGATCGCGCGGTCGAGCACCGTGGTGGCGTCGAGGTGCGAGAACGCGGTGGCCGGAGCGGGATCGGTCAGATCGTCGGCGGGCACGTAGATCGCCTGCACCGACGTGATCGAACCCTTCTTCGTCGTGGTGATCCGCTCCTGCAGCGCGCCCATCTCGGTCGAGAGCGTCGGCTGATAGCCGACGGCGCTGGGCATGCGGCCGAGCAACGCGGAGACCTCGGAGCCCGCCTGCGTGAAGCGGAAGATGTTGTCGATGAAGAAGAGCACGTCCTTGCCCTCTTCGTCGCGGAAGTACTCGGCCATGGTGACGCCCGTCAGGCCGACGCGCAGGCGCGCCCCCGGCGGCTCGTTCATCTGCCCGAACACCATCACGGTCTTCGCGATGACGCCCGACTCGGTCATCTCGCGGTAGAGGTCGTTGCCCTCGCGCGTGCGCTCGCCCACGCCGGCGAACACCGAGTAGCCGCCATGCTGCGTGGCGATGTTGCGGATCAGCTCCTGGATGAGCACGGTCTTGCCGACGCCGGCGCCGCCGAACAGGCCGACCTTGCCGCCGCGCTGGTAGGGCGCGAGCAGGTCGACGACCTTGATGCCGGTCTCGAACAGGTGCTTCTCCGTCTCCTGCTCGTCGAACGGCGGCGAGGAGCGGTGGATCGGGTAGCGCTTCGTGTTCGCGGGCAGCGGATCCTTGCCGTCGATGGTCTCGCCGGTGAGGTTGAAGATGCGCCCGAGGCCGATCTCACCCACCGGCACCATGATCGGGTTGCCGGTCGCGGTGACGGGTAAACCACGCTGCAAGCCATCGGTTGTGTCCATCGAGACGCAACGCACCCGGTTCAGGCCCAGGTGTTTTTCCACTTCCAATACCAGCGCTGCGCCGTTGCCGCGTGGAATTTCGAGGGCCTGGGCTTTGCGGCTGGTGATAACCACCTTGGCGCCGGCCTTGGCAAAACCGTAGGCTATCGCCTGACCAATACCGCGACTGCCCCCGGTGACGATGGCTACTTTATCTTTTAAGGAAAATTTGGACAGATCAAACATAGAATTA
>CAIXRL010000383.1 GCA_903921835.1 Candidatus Eiseniibacteriota bacterium
GCCGCCACCATCGCGGTCCGGGGTTGCTCGGCCCACGGGTCGAATGCCCAGACGACCGCCCCGCCCGTGGGCGATGCGGTCGTCGTGGGTGCGGCGTCGGGCATCGTGATCACGCGTCCCGGTCCGGTTCGCGACGCCGGCGCGGCGGCCCTGCGGGAGCGGACGACTGCGCACCGCTCACGAGGGGGTCGGCGCCGGGTGGCCGGCTGCGATCACGCATGGTTCAGTGGCTCTCCTCGACGAGCTTCTCGTAATCCACGTGCGAGAGCAGCTTGCCGAAATCGGCCGCGTTCGCGGGGCGGATCTTCACCAGCCAGCCCTCGCCGTACGGTTCCTGGTTGACCAGCGCGGGGTTGTCATCGATCGCGCCGTTCACCTCGACCACTTCACCCGCGACGGGGGCGTAGAGATCGCTGACCGTCTTGACGGCCTCGACCACGCCGAAGGACTTGCCGCCCTCGAGCGTCCGGCCCACGTCGGGAAGCTCCACGAAGACCACGTCGCCAAGCTGTTCGGTCGCGTAGCTCGTGATGCCGACCGTCACCAGCCCGCCCTCTTCACGGGCCCATTCGTGTTCCTGCGTGTATCGGACGTCGTCCGGAAATGCCACCTTCGCCTCCTTGCGGCTCAGGAACGGTGCGAGCCGCGGGTATGGAACGGCCGCGCGGTCACCCGCGCGTTCAGCAGGGCGGTGCCCGCCTGGATCTCCAACGCTGTTCCGAGCGGCGCGAGCGCCGGCTCGACGTAGCCCATGCCGATGGGCCGCTCGAGGCTGGGACTGAAGGTGCCGCTCGTGACGCGTCCCACCTCGCGGCCACCGGAAAGAATCGCCATGCCATGGCGCGGGACGCGGCGGCCGTCGAGCTGGAGGCCCACCAGCTTGCGCTCGAGCCCCCCGGCCTTCTGCTTCACCAGCGCATCCTTGCCCGCGAAAGCGGTTTTCTGCAGCTTCACCGTCCACCCGAGGCCTGCCTCGAGCGGCGTCGTGGTGTCATCGATGTCGTTGCCGTAGAGCATGTAGCCCATCTCGAGACGCAGCGTATCGCGCGCGCCCAGGCCGACCAGGTCGAGCCCGAAGGGCCTGCCCGCCTCCACGATGCCCTGCCACACCCGCGTGCCGTGCTCGGGCGCGAAGTACAGCTCGAAGCCGTCCTCGCCCGTGTAGCCGGTGCGCGAGATCGTTGCGGGAATGCCGAACAGGTCCCCGGTCGTGAAGCGGTAGTAGCCCAGTTCGAGCGCCGCGGCCGGAACGTGGCCGCGCAGCACCTCGGGCGCCTTCGGCCCCTGCACCGCGAGCAGCGCCGTGGCGTCGGAGCGGTCCGTGAACTCCACGCCGGCCGGCTGGCTCTGCTTCATCCAGGCGAAGTCCTTCGCCATGTTCGAAGCGTTCACCACGACCATGTAGTGGTCGGCGTACCGGTAGACGAGCAGGTCGTCCACGATGCCCGCGTCCGGCCGGCACATGGGCGAGTACAGAGCCTGCCCCACCGCCAGCGCCGCGACGTCGTTGGTGACCAGGCCGTTCAGCCACTCGAGCGCACCGGGCCCGCGGACGTCGAACTCACCCATGTGCGTGATGTCGAACAGGCCCACGGCGTTGCGCACGGCGAGGTGCTCGCGGACGTCGCCCGTGTAGCGCACGGGCATCTCGAAACCGGCGAAGTCCACGAGCTTCCCGCCTGCATGGCGATGGAACTCGTGGAACGGAGTGCGCCGAGGCGCGGTGGCTGGCAACACGAAATGCTCCTTGGAAGAGGTCCCACGACGCACGTTAGCGGGGGGCGCGCGGCAGGGTCAAGGCGCCGGACAGGCACCGGACAGGCACACATGCGGCGGGGGCCGGCGCGTGCGCGCCGGCCCCCGCCTGTCTGTTGCTGTTGCGTCAGGTCAGCGAATGACCGTCACCTTCGACGAGGCCACCTTGCCGGCCTGGTTCAGGCGCACCGCGTAGATACCGATCGGCAGGCGGCCCGATTCGGTCTCCAGCGACAGCGTGTGCTGACCCGCGCCCATCGTGCCGACCTGGCGCGAGATCACGCGACGGCCCGCGAGGTCGATCACTTCCAGCATTGCCGGCGCGCTGCTCGGCAGCGAGAAGCTGACCGAGAAGCCGGACTTCGCAGGGCTCGGGAACACGCGGCCGATGGCGAACTCCGCCACGAGCGGAATGCTGATCCACGTCGTGCGGCCCGCGAGGACCTCCTGCCCACCCTGGAGCAGGCCCAGCTGGTAGGAGTACTGCGCGCCACCCTTCACCTGGGCGTCCACGAACTGGACCATGCCCTGGCTCGGCGTCACGTGACCCACGACCTCCCAGCTCGTGCCGTCCTCGGTGCGGTACACGTTCACCGCGCCGTCGGTGCTCACGAGCCAACTCAGGCTCACGCGGCCCTGATCGGCCGTCGAGCTGGCGAGCGACGCCAGCGTTCCGGTGGCGAGCTGGTGCACCGTCGCGTTGAAGCAGCAGCTCTGGACGATGGCGCCGTTGAGCGAGACCGTCGTGCACACGGTGACGACCTCGCCATGCGCCGCGGTGTCCGGAGGCGTCACGTTGACCGGCACCTGCACCGAGCCACCCGCGGCCGCCGACACCGTGCCCGTCGCCGGGTAGCCTGGCCACGCGGCGTTGACGCTGATGGTGAAATTGTACGTGTTGCCGAACAGCTGGTTCAGGTTCGTGACCGTCGCGGTGGCGTTCGTCGTCAGGCCCGCGAGGACGACCTGGTCGGCGGGGCAATTGGACAGCGTGTAGTTCGTGAGCAGGCGGTTGGCGTAGACGTCCGCATCCGCCAGCCGGCCGTCGGCCCACGCCATCGCGAGGCAGTCACCGCCGTAGATGCCGTTGTAGTCGCCCTGGTTCGGCGCGATGTTGCTCGCCACCTGCGTCCAGTTGGGCGTGGCCGCGTCGGTCGCCTTCACGTTGGCCGACCACGTCGCGCCGCCGTCCAGCGAACGGCTCATGTAGATGTTCGAGCCGCCGAAGCACGAGGCCGCAGCATCACGCCAGTCGAACCACATCGTGTACGCCGTGCCGTCGTTGGGCACCGCGACCTCGGGCAGCCAGTTGTCGTACAGCCCCGCGTCGTCGTTCGGACGAACAGACGCCGACCAGCCGGTCACGCCGTCCGCCGACGAGTACATGCTGACGTCACGCGTGTCTCGGCCGATGTCCGTAACCACCGGCGTGTGCGTCGTGGTGCGGATACGGTAGCCGCCCGTGCTGGTCGAGTAAACCATCCTGAGGTAGTACGTACCCGAAGTCGGACACGTCCACACGATCATCGCGTGTACGTTCGTCGAGCTGGACGAGCTGCCGTCCGAGCTCATCGCAAGACGAGACACCGCCGTCGTGTCGTTCGGGCAGTAGAGGCGCATCGTGTACTTGAACGTCGAGGCCCTCACGGAGTCACAGTAGAAGAAGTACGTGGTGCCCAGCACCGCGGGGAACTTCCAGGTGTCCGTGTCCGACGTCGTGATGGCGCCCCGCAGGTTCTTGCCGACCGTGAACGGCGTCGCGTTCTTGAAGCTGGCGTTGTTCTCGATCTCGGGAACGTAGTTCGCGTTCGTCAGGGCCGGGAAGCTGTCATAGTAGAAGTTCACGGAGTTCTGGATCGCCAGGTACACGCGACCGCGCTTCGGGCCCGTGCTGCGGTCCACCGCGATCGACGGGAACGTCACCGCACGGCCGCGATTGAAGCCCGGGGCACCGGTGAAGTAGTTGTCCATCGTCGTTCCGGCGACGATGCCGGGACCGAACGTGGCGCCCGCGTCCATGGACTTCGCGACCTTGACGGAGTCGGCGTCCACCGGACCAATCGACTGGTAGGTGACGTAAAGCTCGCCGTTCGGACCCACGGCCGGGCGAGAGCCCGAAACGCCGGATTCCCACGTGCCGTTGATCTGGACCGGCGCACTCCACGTGAGGCCGCCGTCGGTCGAGCGCGAGAACTGGATGATGGTCGGGTTCAGCGAGAACAGCGTCCAAGTGCAGTAGAGGTTGCCGGTCAGTGAGTCGGCCGCGAGCCACTCCTTGTCGTAGGCGTAGCTCGAACTCGAACCGGACGCCACGATAGACACGCCGTCCCAGACGAACGCACCGCCGCTGAAGTGGCCGCGGGCCACGCCGAGACCGTTCGCGGCGGAACCGTTGCCCGTCAGGCCGCAGTAGTAGAACTCGCCCGTCTTCTCGTTCACCGTGACGACAGGATCGCTCGACCAGTTGGTCATCGTGCCCACGAGCGGAGGCGTGAGGTCACCGACCCACGTGAGGCCGCCATTCGCGGTGTAGGCCAGCTCCTGCACATTGTAGCCACCCACAGTGGTCGTCTCGTTGAAGCCCTGGCCGTCGTTGAACGCGCAAATGCCGTTCAGGCCCAGGATGCAGATGCTCTGCTCGGCCTGCCCGGCGCCGGCGAGGTCGCCGGTCTTGCTGTTGACGATGGCGTTGGTCGGGATCGCGTTCAGTGCCGTGATGCCGGCAGGCAGGTGGACGTTACCCGCGCGCAGGTTCGCCGGCAGCAGGTCACTGTCCGCGGGAATCTGCTCGACATGCTTGCCGCGGGCACGGCGGTGCTTCTTCGCTTCGCGCGCCTGTTCGGCCGCCTCGCGGATCTCGTGCTGGCGCTCCTTGAACTCGTCGCGAAGCAGCTGCATGCGGTCATCCAGACGCTGCTGGCTGCCACCAAGGTGGTCGAGGTCCTGCGCCACTGCGGGCACGGGCAGCGCGACGAGACTCGCCGCGAACGCGAGCGATGCGGCCAGAGCGCCGAGGATGGGGACTGAAGAGAGAATTCTGGAACGCATTCTGCCTCCCGGTTTGGTGTGCTGAGACGGGGACGCCAACAACTACTCAGCACTGTAGGGGCGCTGACCATCCCCGGACAATATCCTTATCTCCGCTCTAGGGAGCCTTGCCTCGCGCGGCGTCAGCTCTTCTGCGGCGTACGCCCTTTCGCCGGCCCCGGGGGCGGGCGCGCGCCGATCCGCC
>CAIXRL010000384.1 GCA_903921835.1 Candidatus Eiseniibacteriota bacterium
CCGGGGTACCCACCGAAGGTGGGTCCGGCCGGCCGATCTTCTTGCGGCTGACCCACATCTCGCACTCTCGGCTCGCGGTTCATGCGCAATGCGGGCTAGCCTTGTGCAGGCTGTCGACGAGGAGTGACGCAGCCCGGCGGGGTTCCCCGGCCCGGCCCTCCGGGTTGGCGGCGGCGACGGCCCGTGTGCCGCGTCGCTCCTCCGCGGAGCATGGCATAACCCGCCGTCGCCGTCGCTCCTCACGCACGGGCCGCCGGCGCCGCCAACGCGGTCACGCGGAGTTCTCAGACAGAACCTGGCCCGGATCACGCGACGTGCTTGCGGCGGTCATCCGTCCGGGAGGCCGGGACCGGCGGCGCGAAGCCCGCCTCGCCCGACGGCGTGCTCCCACCCTGCGCGTGCGCGGCCGCAGGCCCCTGGATTGGGACCTCGCAGGTCACTCGCGCGCCCTTGACCTCGCGGTTCTCCGCCCAGATGCGCCCCTCGTGCGCTTCGACGATCTCGCGACAGATGGCCAGGCCCAGACCGGTGCCGCCGGCGCGCGGATTCGTCCCGCTCGCCTGCGTGAAGTTGTTGAAGATCAGGTCCTCTTCGCCCGCCGGGATCCCGACGCCGGAGTCCTCCACGATGACCTGCTGGGACCTGCCTGCGAACACCACCCGGGCGACCACGGTGCCGCCGGGCGGCGTGAACTTCGCCGCGTTCGAGATCACGTTGCGCATCACCTGCAGCAGGCGCGAGCGATCCGCGATCACATCCGACAGCCCGGGCTCCACCTCGACGCGCAGCTCGATCTGGCGTTCGTGGTAGAGCGAGCGGAACTCGTCCGCCGCGACGTCGACCACGTCCGGCAGGTAAACCTCGTCGAACTCCAGCGTCACGCGGCCCGCCTCGAACTTCGAGAGGTCCAGCAGCGCGTTCAGCAACGCGAGCAGGCTCTCGCCGCACTCGTTGACCTGGCTGAAGTTGTCGAGCAGGTCCTCGCGCGGTGCGGTCTGCGCATCGCGCATTCCGAATCGCGCGAAGCTGAGGATCCCGTGCATGGGCGTCCGCAGCTCGTGCGAAATGTTCGCCAGGAAGATGGACTTGACCCGGGTCGCGGCCTCGGCGGCCTCGCGCGCCTGGATGAGCATTCCCTTCTGGACGAGGAACTCGTCGACGAGCCGCGCGACCCTGCCCAGTTCGTCCCGGCGCGCGATGACGCCCGCGAGCGCCGAGGACTCCTCCTGCTCCATGGCCCGCGTGATGGCCCGCAATGGCCTTCCCACCCAGTACGCCACGGCCCACCACACCACGACCAGGACGAGCACGACCCCGATGAGAACCAGGAACGCCGCCATGCGCAGGGCGCCCTCCACCTGTCGCGCCACGTCGTACCTGGACGTAAACGCAAAGCTCGCAACCGGGAGGCCGTCGATCCCCGGCAGCGCGTGCCGGACCTCGATGCGTCCGGTCTTCGCGGCCCCCTGCTGCACGCTGGCGGTCCCGGTGGCCGGAACGACCTGCACGTCCCCTCCGGCGAACTGTGCCAGCTCGGCGATCCGCTGCGGAGTCCAGAGGTAGCCGACGACGTAGTAGCCCTCCGGAGGTGACAGGTGCCGGAGGTCCTTCGATGGCACGACCGAGTTGGACCACACCTCGATGAGACCGCGCGGGGTGACGGCGAAGAAGTGCGACGCCGGGGTGCGCGCGAGCACGGCCCCGAGCCCGTCGATGGGCACCGGGAGTTCGCCGAGCGCCGAGTCCGGTCCCGGGACACCCGTGAAGACGAGATGGCGCTGCGCGTCGAGCACCCAGGCGACGTCGAGACCGAATGTGGGGATGCCATGGGTCAGCTGGACGTCCGCCCACGCCATATCGCGCGCGTGGAGGAACTGGACGAGCTCGTCCCAGCGCGAGTAGTCGTCGACGTGCATGCGCGGCATGCGCGACCGCGATTCGAGGACGCGCGTGAACCCGCGCCCCGCCTCCACGGCACGCTCGCGGAAGAGCGTTTCCACCTGGCGCTCCTGCGTGCCCTGCATCGCATACAGGGCGGCGGCGAGCGCCACCGCGCACCCGAGCACCACGAGGCTGACACGCATCTGCACGCTCGGCCCTCGCGGCGTCTTGGCGAGCTCGCGACTGGCGGGACTCTTCATGCGCGGGACCGGGCGCGGGCGGCTACGCCGCCATCGCCCCGGCGCTCCGTGGCGGCAGCTGGAGGCTGAACTCCGCTCCATTGCCCGGCTCGCTCTGCACGGTCAGGCGACCGCCGTGCCGCTCGGCGATGAGCCGCGCCGTGGCGAGGCTCAGCCCGTGGCCCTCGCCGTGGTTCAGGATGTTCTCCACGACGAACTCGTCGAACACGTGCTCGCCGAACTCGGATGCGATTCCGGCGCCATGGTCCCGGACCGAGATCACGGACCCGGCCCCGCAGTCCCGGACGTGGACACGCACGACGCCGGAGGACGGACTCAGCCGAAGGGCGTTGTGAAGCAGGGCTTCGAGTGCAAACCCCAGGTGGCGTGGATCGCCATCGAGCTGCGTGGCGCCTTCCACGTCGAGCTCGATCACCACGTCATCGCGCGCGACCACCCGGCGCGCAGCGGCAATGCAGCGGCTCGCCAGGTCCCGCGCATCGACCGGCACGCTCTCCAACGGCGCCAGGCCGGCCTTGAGCTCGCCCAAATACATGACCTTCTCGATCAGCGAGAGCAGACGCGTCCCGCTGTCGCAAACCATCTCCACCAACTCGCGCTGCTCCGCGGTGAGATTGGGGTCGTCCAGCAGGAGCGCCGAGGGCCCCAGGATCCCCGAGAGTGGCGTGCGGGTCTCGTGGCTCAGCAGGCCGAGCAGGTCCGACTTGAGCCGGTCGACCTCCTCGACGGATTTCAGGCGCAGGTAGACCTTCAGCTTGGAGACCAGTTCGTCCGGATCGAACGGCTTCGTCACGTAGTCGTCCGCGCCGGCCGCGTAGCCCGCCAGCCGGTCCGCACTCCCGCCGCGGGCGGACACCATGATGATCTTGCACGGGGCGACGGCGCGCGACGCGCGCAGCCGGCGGCAGGTTTCGTAGCCGTCGATCCCCGTCATCATGATGTCCAGCAGGATCAGGTCGGGGTGAAAGCGCCGGGCGATCTCGAGTGCTTCCTCGCCGGAAAGGGCGGTGACGAGCTCGAACCCGCCGGCCAGGCACTTCTCGATGATCCGGAGGTTGCGTGGATTGTCATCGACCGCGAGCACCCGCTGCATCCTGGTCCCTCCCGTTGGATCTTCCCGCCGCGCCAAACCATGCGGCCGCAGGGCGAGGCACGCCGGCCCGCGCCGGCCGGGGTCTCCTGCCGTCCGCGGCCACCGGGCGCATCCGCTCCCCGGTTCTCGAAATATCGGCTGGCGACTGCACGACCTTGCGTGGATACGCTGCACGGCCGCAATACCCTGCCGACCATGACCTTCACGCATTCCACCCGCGCCCCTTCAGCGCGCCGCGCCATCCGATCTTCGCCCGCGAAGCAGCTCCTCGAGCTGCTCGATCTGCCGGCGCTGCATCTCAACCAACCCGGCCCGCTGCTTCTCGCGCAGCTCGCCGAAGCGCGCGTGCAGCTTGGCCGCCCGGACGGTTCATGAACCGCCAGCCGAGAGTGCGAGATATGCGCCAGCAGCAAGAAGATCGGCCGGCCGCGCCATGACCCGGCCACCCACAAGGCTGCCGCCGAGTCAGAGGATCAGGTTGCCGGCGAGGCCGTGGTCGCGGCCTTTCACCAGGAAACCCGCGAGGCATCCCGCGACAACGCCGGGCACGACCCGGATTTGGAGCTGCATGCTCCCCTCCCGGCATTCCGCGGGCGCGTCTGGCCCGACGAGGCGAAGAAAGTTGGCGCACGACGCTCGGAATCCTCGCATCACGCCCCGGTAGAAGTTAGTCTTTGCCCCGCTCGTCCACCCATCCTCCACGTTCCAGCTGGCGCACCGCGCCGAGGAAGCCACTCTTGAAAGACCTTCGTGCATGGACCACGCGGGATTCCGCGAACCTCTACAACGTCGCCGGATGGTCCTCCGGGTTCTTCAAGGTCAACGACGCCGGCCACGTCGAGGTCACGCCCAAGGGACCCGACGGCCCGAGCGTCGACCTGCACGACCTCGTGCTCGACATGCAGCGCCGCGGGCTGGGCATGCCGCTGCTCATGCGCTTCTCCGACATTCTGGACACGCGCGTCCACCAGCTCTTCGACTGCTTCGGCAGCGCGATCAAGGAGTACGGCTACCGCGGGCGCTACCGCGGCGTGTTCCCGATCAAGGTGAACCAGCAGCACCAGGTGGTCGAGGAACTGGTGCGCTTCGGCGCGCCCTGCGGGCTGGGCCTCGAGGCGGGGTCAAAGCCGGAGCTGCTCGCCGGCCTGGCGCTGCTGGCGGACCCGGACTCGCTGCTGCTGCTGAACGGCTACAAGGACATCGAGTACATGGAGACGGCGCTGCTGTCCCAGAAGCTGGGGCGCTACCCGATCGTCGTCATCGACCGTTTCCGCGAACTGGACCTGCTGCTGCAGACGGCGCGCCGGCTCGGCATCCGCCCGCACATCGGCGTGCGCGCCAAGCTGACCACCAAGGGCGCCGGTAAGTGGATGGAGTCCACGGGTGACCGCTCCAAGTTCGGCCTCACCGCGACCGAGATGGTCATTCTGCTGGAGAAGCTCAAGTCCGAGAGCATGCTCGATTGCCTCGAACTGGTGCACTTCCACATCGGCTCGCAGATCTCGGCGGTGCGCGCGATCAAGGACGCGATGAAGGAAGCCTCGCGCGTCTACATCGAGCTGGCCCGGGCGGGCGCGGGGCTGCGCTTCCTCGACGCCGGCGGCGGACTGGGCGTGGACTACGACGGCTCGTCCACCAACTGGCA
>CAIXRL010000385.1 GCA_903921835.1 Candidatus Eiseniibacteriota bacterium
CGGCCGGCGCTTCGGCGTGTCCCGTGCTCGCCGGGGGGCCGTCGCTCCACACGCCGCCCAAGAGTCCCATCCCCACGCTCTCGCCCCGGCTGTGCGCGGAACACGCGCTGCGCCCCGGCCGCTTGGCGCCGGCGGGCGACACCGGAGCGCCGGCCGCGCATACCCGGAGAGACTCGCACGCGCTGCACACCGGCCGCGCCGTGCTACCTTTCGCGCCATGAAATCCCACACCGAGTACCTGGCGATGAACGTCCCCGCGCGGCGGGGATTCGTGAACATCACGGGGCAGGTTGCGGCCGCCGTGAAGGCATCGGGCGTCCAGGAAGGCCTCGTGCTGGTCAATGCGATGCACATCACCGCGAGCGTGTTCATCAACGACGAGGAGCCCGGGCTGCACCACGATTACGACGTGTGGCTCGAGCAGCTCGCGCCGCACGCGCCCACGTCGCAGTACCGCCACAACGACACCGGCGAGGACAACGCCGACGCGCACCTCAAGCGCCAGGTGATGGGGCGCGAGGTCGTGGTCGCGATCACGAGGGGCGCACTCGACTTCGGGCCGTGGGAGCAGATCTTCTACGGCGAGTTCGACGGTCACCGCCGCAAGCGTGTCCTGGTCAAGGTGATCGGCGAGTGAGCGCCGTGAATGTGCGCGCGATGCGACGCGAGGACCTGCCGCGCGTGTGGGAGATGGTGCGCGCGCTGGCGGAGTTCGAGCACCTGTCGGCCATGCTCACCGGCGACGCGGCGCGGCTGGAACGCGCGCTGTTCGACGCGCCTCCGTTCCTGTTCGGGCTCGTCGCCGAGCAGGGCGGCGTGCAGGTGGGCTACGCGCTCTACCACCACACGTTCTCTTCGTTCCGCACCAACCCGCGGATGTGGCTCGAGGACCTGTTCGTGGATCCTGCCGCGCGCGGCTCGGGCGCGGGCGAGGCGCTGCTCGCGGCCTTCGTGCGCGACGCGCTTGCGCGCGGCTGCCATCGCGTGGACTGGGACGTGCTCGAGTGGAACCCGGCGTGTGCGTTCTACGAGCGTCTGGGCGCGGCGCCCTCGGCGGACGGCTTTCTCAAGTTCGGCATGGACGCCGCGGCGATGCAGGCGCTGCTGGCGCGAGGTGGGATGATCTGACCCGAACCGTCCATTCAACAGGGAGGAATCGCATGTCCACGAACTCGCCCCGGTCGTTCATGTGGTACGAACTGATGACCCCCGACGTGCCCGCCGCGCTCTCCTTCTACCGCCGCGTCATCGGCTGGGACGCGAAGGACGGCGGCGCGCCCGGAACAGGGTACACCGTGCTGTCCGCCGGACCGTCCGCGATCGGCGGCGTGCACGCCCTGACGCAGGAAATGCGCGACGGGGGCGCGCGGCCGTGCTGGCTCGGCTACATCGCCGTGGACGACGTGGACGCGTACGCCGCGCGCGTCAGCGCGGCCGGCGGCAGGGTGCTGCGCGCGCCCGCGGACGTTGCCGGCGTCCTGCGCTTCGCGGTCGTCGCGGATCCGCACGGCGCGGTGTTCATGCTGCTCCGGGGCATGAGCGAGCAGGGCCCGCTGCCGCCGGCGAGCGGCACGCCGGGGAGCATCGGCTGGCACGAGCTGCACGCGGGGGACGGCGCGTTCGCGTTCTACGCGGAGCTGTTCGGCTGGACGAAGGCCGACGCGATGGACATGGGCGAGCTGGGCGTCTACCAGATGTTCGCCGCCGGCGGTGCGCCGATCGGCGGAATGATGACGCGGATGCCGCAGTCGCCCGGCGCGTTCTGGCTCCACTACTTCAACGTGGACGGTATCGACGCCGCGCTGGCGCGCGCGAGGGCAGCGGGCGCGACGGTCGTGCACGGGCCGTCGGAAGTTCCCGGCGGGAGCTGGATCGCGCAGTGCACGGACCCGCAGGGGGCCATGTTCGCGATGGTTTCGGCGAGACGCTGACGATCGGTGGCGCGCGGGCGGAGCGCCGGCTCGCGCGTCCTTGCTTCGCCGGCAGCGCCGTGGGCGCCACCGCGCGTCAGCGGCGAGGTAGCGCCGCCAGCTGCGCCGCCAGCGCGCCCGGCAGCGGCTGCGCGAGCAGGAACGCGATCGCTTCCGCGTCGGCGCCATGCGTGGCGAGGTGCGCGAGCAGTAGTTCGGCGCGCTCGGCGCGGTGTGGCGCGTGCTCCAGCTGGCCCATGAGCGCGTAGGCGACCGCCCAGCCCTCCGGGCTGCCCACCGGCACGCCC
>CAIXRL010000386.1 GCA_903921835.1 Candidatus Eiseniibacteriota bacterium
ACGGCGGCGATCCAGCCCAGCCACTGCCCCACGGCCACCGTCAGCGCCACCGCGACCAGCCCCAGGCCGGCCACCGAAAGTTGCGGCGTGCGGTGCCGATACTGGTACAGCCGCCAGATGAGCAGCGGTACGAGAATGCCCTTGATGGCGACGAACGCGAGCCAGTTGTGGCTCGCGACCACGGACAGCAGCGGGTTGCCCTCGCGATTGCCGAAGCCGTGGATGCCCACGGCGGTCGCGAACAGGTCGCAGCTGTTGGCCACGACGGCGAGGAACAGCAGGATGCGCATGTTGGTCGCGACTCCGGTAAGGGGCACCTCCGGTGAAGGCGCGATACTGGCAGATGCCCGGGACGGATGCCATCGTCCCCTTCGCGGGCGGGAGACGGCGTGAGCCTCGACACCTTTATCGGCACCTCGGTCACGCTTCTGGGCCTCGTCCTGGGCAGCGCCGTCACGGCGCTCTCGTGGCGGCTCCCGCGCGGCGAATCGTGGGTGCACGGGCGCTCGCGCTGCCCCGGCTGCGGTCACGTGCTGGGCGTCCCCGACCTGGTCCCCGTGCTCTCGTGGGTCCTGAGCCACGGCCGCTGCCGCCACTGCCAGTCCGCGGTGAGCTTCCGCTATCCCTTCACCGAGCTGTGGTGCGCCGCATGGGCCTTCCTCGCCTGGCGCCACATGGGGCTCGTGCCGGCGCTCCCGTTCGTGCTGCTCTGGGGGACGCTGCTGGTGACGCTGGTGTGGATCGACCACGACGTCCAGCTCCTGCCCGACGTGCTCACGTTCCCGGGCATCCTGCTCGCGGTGGCGGCCGCCATCCTCGGACCCGGAATCCGCCACGCCATGTTCGGCATGCTCACGGGCGCGGGAATGCTCTGGGCCGTCTCGGAACTCTACCTCCGCGTGCGCAAGGTCGAGGGCATGGGCTTCGGGGACGTCAAGCTGGCGGCGATGTTCGGCGCGCTGCTCGGCGCGCCGCTCACGCTTCTCACCATCTTTCTCGCGGCCTTCGCGGGCAGCATCGTCGGCGTGACCATGATGGCCCGCGGCCGCGGCGGCATGAAGACCGCTCTGCCGTTCGGAGTCTTCCTCGCCCCGGCCGCGATGGTCGCCTGGCTCTGGGGCGACGGCGCTCTGGCGGCCTACGCGCACCTGCTGCGCCCGTAGCGCGGGCCCTCCGCCCAGTCGCCCGCTTCACCGCGTCCATTCGCGCGCGTTGACCCGCCGTTGCCGGTCGCTTCAGTATGCCGGCAATACTGGAGGACTCCATGGCCCGTTCGCGCATCACCGGCATCGCGTTCCACGTCCCGCCGCGCGTGGTGACGAATCACGACCTCGAGCGGATGATGGACACGAGCGACGCGTGGATCGTCGAGCGCACGGGCATCCGCGAGCGGCACTTCGTCGAGGGCGACGTCGGCTCGAGCGAGCTGGGCATCGAGGCCGCGCGCAAGGCGCTCGCGGACGCCGGCCGCGCACCGGCGGACGTGGACTTCGTGATCTTTGCCACCTCGACGCCCGACTTCCAGATCCCGGGCAACGGCGTCCTGGTGCAGAAGACACTCGGGTTGGGGAACGCCGGCGCCCTCGACGTGCGAAACGCCTGCAGCGGCTTCCTGTACTCTCTGTCCGTGGCGGACGCGTTCGTGCGCGTGGGCCGCTATCGCTGCGTGCTCGTGATCGGCGCCGAGGTGCAGAGCACGGGAATCCAGCTCACCACCGGGGGCCGGGACATGGCCGTGCTGTTCGGCGACGGTGCCGGCGCCGCGGTGGTCGAGCCCTGCGAAGAGGGCCGCGGCATCCTGTCGTGGGCGCTGCACGCCGACGGCAGGTTCGCGCGCGACCTCTGGTGCGAGGCGCCCTCCTCGCGCGTTCCCGGGCGCGTCACGCACGAGATGCTGGACAGCGGCCGCCAGCTGCCGTCGATGAACGGGCGGCAGGTCTTCAAGCACGCGACCACGCGTTTTCCCGAGGTGATCCACGAGGTGCTGCGCGACGCCGGCCACGCGCTGGATGACGTGAAGCTCATCGTCCCGCACCAGGCCAACCAGCGCATCGGCGACGCGGTCGCCCAGCGGCTGGGCGTGGCGCCGGAGAAGGTGTTCCAGAACATCCAGCGCTACGGCAACACCACCGCGGCCAGCATCCCGATCGCGCTCACCGAGGCGCGCGACGCGGGCCTGTTCCAGGATGGCGACCTCATCGTTCTCGCAGCGTTCGGCGCGGGCTTTGCGTGGGCCGGATGCGCGCTGCGCTGGTGAACGGGAAGCAGCCGGCGCTTCTCGCGCATTGCGCGTTCCTGCACTCGCGAGCGTCCGGCTCGCACGGAACGCGCTTCGGTGATTCGCCAGCCCGGGCGCGGCAGACGGCGGCGCGCCCGGGCTCACCCCGCGTTCGCACGGCACGTCACGCGTCCTGCGCCGCCTTGCCCTGCGCGGGCGAGAGCGCAACCGCCAGCGCCGCGGCGCCGTGCAAGGCCACGAGCGCGCCCAGCAGCAGCAGGTAGCCCTCGAAGTGCCCGCCCGCGCGGCCAATGCCGAGTATGCGGACGGCGGCCCCGAGCCCGATGCCCACCGCGACGACTCCCAGCGCCGTCAGCAGCAGGCGCTCCGCCGCGCCGCGCACGCCCGGACGCAGCGACGCCAGGCTCGCCGCCGCGAACGCGAGCAATGCTGCCGCGACGATCCGCCAGGCTCCGGCGCGAGCGGGATCGCGAGCGGGCAGCACCGTAACGCTGACCCAAAGCAGCCACAGCGCGGCGGCCGTGGTCGAGAGCGACGCGAGGACGAGCACGGACCGCGCGCCCGGCGCGGCCGCGCGGCGGACGGTCCGATCCGGACTCGGGAATGCGGTCGGCATGCGGCTCCTTCGTGCGGGCCAAGTGAGGTGGCGAGCGTACGCGGCGGCCGCATCGACGGTCAATGCGCCCGGGACCGGTTGACAGCGGCGCGCCACCCGCGAAGACTGTCCCAGTCTTCCCGTCGCCGTTCGTCTTCGTCGCCATCCGTCTCAGTCGCCGTTCGTTTCCGACACGAGAGGCCCGTGCATGCTGCTCAACCTCCAGACCGCCCCCGGCGAGTTCCTCGACAAGCTCACGATCCTCGAGATCAAGTCGGAGCGCATGTCGGACGCCGCCAAGCTCGTCAACGTCCGGCGCGAACTGGAACTGCTGCGCGAAACGTGGGGCGCCTCACCGCTCTCGGTGCGCGACGTGACGGCGCTGGTCGCGCGGCTCAAGCAGGTGAACGAGGCGCTGTGGGAGATCGAGGACGCCATCCGCGCCAGGGAGGCGGCGAAGACCTTCGACGGCGAGTTCGTCGAGCTGGCGCGAAGCGTCTACCGCACGAACGACCGCAGGGCGGAGATCAAGCGCGAACTCAACGTCGCGCTGGACTCCGAGATTCTCGAGGAGAAGTCGTACCAGGCCTACTGAACGAGCCGCGGCGCCGACGCCGGGCGGCGGCCCACGGCTCGTTCGGGAGCCGCCAACCCGGACGATTCATGAACCGCGAGCCGAGAGTGCGAGATGTGCGTCAGCGGATGACGCGCAGATCGCGCTCGCAGGCGGCGGGCTCGTGAATCGTCCGGGCCAGCGTGTCAGCCGAGGTTGTGGAAGACGCGCTGCACGTCCTCGTCCTGCTCGAGCTTGTCCACCAGCGCGAGCACGTCGTTCGCCTGTGCCTCGGGCAACGTGCCCGGCGTCTGCGGGATGAACTCGGACTCGGCCGAGATCGGCGTGACGCCCCTGTCCTCGAGCGCCTTCTGCAGGTGGCCGAATTGGTTGAAGCTGCAGCGCAGGAGCAACTGCGGCTCGCCCTTCTCGCCCGTGGTCTCGCCCATCTCCTCGAGCCCGAAGTCGATCATCTCGAGCTCGAGCGACTCGGGATCCAGCCCCTCGGGCTTCAGGCGGAAGACGCCCATGCGCTTGAACTGGAAGGCGACGCTGCCCGTCGAGCCCAGGTTGCCGCCGCCGCGCGAGAGGACCGCGCGGATGTTGGCCGCGGTGCGCGTGACGTTGTTGGTCGCGCACTCCACGATCAGCGCGATGCCGTGCGGAGCGTACGCCTCGTACATGATCTCGTCGTAGTCCTCGGCGCCCTGGCCGGAGGCCTTCTTGATCGCGGCCTCGACCTTGTCCTTGGGCATGTTGATGGCACGGGCGTTCTGGATCACGCGGCGCAGCTGGGCGTTGTTCGCCGTGTCCGGCCCGCCCTTCTTCACCGCGATCGTGACTTCCTTGCCGATGCGCGCGAAGGCCTTGGACATCTTGTCCCAGCGCGCGAACATCGTGGCTTTGCGGGTTTCGAAAATGCGTCCCATGGTCGTTCCTGATGAGGGATGGTCCGCGTCTCCGGCGCGCCCGCGACGGGACGTCCGGGCGCCGGCAGGCCGCGCGCGTGCACAGGCGGTCGGCGCAGTCTCGCCCGGGAGCACCCGGGAAGTAAAGCCGGGTCGCACGCCGGCCGCGGCGTACGCCCGGGCGCACGCCGGGTCGCTGCGCAATCGCGTGCCGCGCGCCGGGGTCAGGCGAACGCAGGCCGGCGCAGTCCGGCGCAGTCCGGCTGTGCTCCCTACACTGTGCGACGCCGGCTGCGACGCCGGCTGCGACGCCGGCTGTGTTGCGACGCCGGCTGCGACGCCGACTGCGACGCCGGCTGTTGACAGGCCCACGCGCATCGCCAAGACTGCGGCACCCGTGGCACAAGGCGCCACGCGGTCTGAACCGTCCCCGTGATCCCCGTGGAGGGCTCACGAACCACCGCACCGGATTCGCTCCCGACCCGCGGTCGCCCGCAAGGAGGCATGCCTCCAATGCTTCGTTTCCTGTCCATCCCGTTTGTCGCAGCGCTCCTGGTCACCGCGGCGTCCGCCGCCCCGATCACGCTGGGCATTCACGGCGGGTCGAGCATCCCCGATTTGCGTGACAACGGCGGCAACGAGATCTCGAGAGGCTGGTCGTCGCGCCGCGCGCCGTTCTACGGCGTGAGCGCAGAGCTGTCGGCGGTCGGACCGTGGTCGCTCCTGGCGGAGGTGAACTTCACGGGGCAGGGCGGCACGCGCAACGAGATTCAGCCGGTGACCGACCCGCGGCTCACGAGCAATCTCCCTCCCGGAACCACGGCGTACGCCAACTTCGACAACGTCGCCAAGTTCAACTACGTCGAGATCCCGGTGCTCGTGCGCTACCACCTGCCGGCGCCGCTTCATCCCAGTTTGGCCTTCGGCCCTTACGCCGGGTTCCTCACTTCGGCCAAGCAGGTCACGAGCGGAACGAGCGATGTCTGGGCCAACAAGGCGGGCACGCAACCGATCCCCGGCATGTCAGCGGTGGACTTCAATGCGACGACCCCCGTCAAGTCAGACCTCCGCACCTTCAATTGGGGCGTGCAGGCGGGCGTCGGAGCGGCGCTGCCGTACGGCCGCGGTGCGATCACGCTGGACGTGCGCGGTGCGCTCGGACTCACCAACATCCAGAAGGACAGCGCCAACGGCAAGAACGCGACGGGCGCGCTGATCGTCGCGCTCGGCTACGCCCTGCCCGTGGGCCTCTGAGGCCTGGCGGGATGTCGGTCCGGCCGCACCACGGGCTCGCCGCGCTGCCCGCGGCCGCGATCGCGATCGGCGTCCCGTTCGCCAACCGCGTGCACGCGTACGTGCTCGGCCTGCCGTTCCTGCTCTTCTGGATGCTCGCGTGCGTCGTGCTCACGTCAGTGGTGATGGCGATCGTGGGTGCGCTCGACCGGCGTGAGGCCGCGCGCCGGACGCCGCCCCCGGAGCGCGCACCACGCGGATGAACGCCGCACTTCCCATCCTCGCCGGCTTCCTCGCGATCGCGCTGCTGCTCGGCGTGCTCGCCCAGCGCGGGCGGAGCGTGGGGCTGGAGCAATGGAGCGTCGGCGGCCGGGGATTCGGAACGCTGTTCGTCTTCCTGCTCATGGCGGGTGAGATCTACACCACGTTCACGTTCCTGGGCGGCAGCGGCTGGGCCTATGGCCGCGGCGCGCCGGCGTTCTACATCCTGGGCTACGGCGCGATCGCATACTCGCTGTCGTACTTCCTGCTCCCCGCGATCTGGAGCTACGCCACGGCGCACCGGCTGCACTCGCAGGCGGACTTCTTCGCGCACCGCTACGCGAGCCCGGCGCTCGGCGTGCTCGTGGCGCTGGTCAGCGTCGCGGCGATGACGTTCTACCTCGTGCTGCAGCTCAAGGGCCTGGGCATCATCGTCTCGGAGACATCCTACGGGGCCGTCGCGCCCGCGACCGCCGTCTGGATCGGGGTCGCGGCGCTGGTCGTGTACGTCGTGGTCTCCGGCGTGCACGGCTCGGCGTGGACCGCAGTGCTCAAGGACGTACTGATTCTCGCGGTCGCGGTGGGGCTCGGCGTGTGGCTGCCGTATCACTGGCATGGCGGGCTGCGCCCGATGTTCGAGGCGATCGAGCGCGCGAAACCCGGCTTCCTCACGCTGCCGGCGAAGGGCATGAGCCCGACGTGGTTCGTGTCCACCGTGCTGCTGAGCGCCGCGGGCTTCTACACGTGGCCGCATGCGTTCGCGGCCGCCTTCACGGCGAGGAACGCGGACGTGTTCCGCAGGAACGCGGTCGTGATGCCGCTCTACCAGCTCGTGCTCCTGTTCATCCTGCTCGCCGGCTTCGCCGCCGTGCTTCCCGTGCCCGGCCTGACCGGCGCGCAGGCGGACCTGTCGCTGCTGCGGCTGGCCAAGCTCTCGTTCGCGCCGTGGCTCGTGGGCATCATCGGCGGCGCAGGCGTGCTCACCGCGCTGGTGCCCGGCTCGATGCTGCTCGTCACCATGGCCACCGTGATCGCCAAGAGCGTGCTGCGACCGCTGGCGCCGGGCCTGGACGATCGCGCCATGGGGCTGGCCGCGCGCGCGCTGGTGCCCGGCATCGCGCTGGTCGCCGCGTGGCTGGCGCTGCACGGCGGCGAGGCGCTCGTGCCGCTGCTGCTGATGGGCTACAACCTGGTCACGCAGCTCTTCCCGAGCCTGGTGCTGGGCCTCGGCGAGCGGCCGCGCGCGACCCGGCAGGGCGCGTTCGCCGGCATCGTCGCGGGCGTGCTCACCGTGATCCTGCAGACGCGCTCGGGGCTCACGCTCGCCCGCGTCTTCCCCGGCTGGCCGGCGGCGGTCACGGATCTCAACGTGGGCGTGGTCGCGCTGGCGGCCAACGTCGCGGTGCTCGCGCTGGTCTCCGCCCTCACGCGCCGCCGGAGCTGAGCGCGGCCGGGCAGCCCGGGGGGATGGTGAACACCCCGGGCCCGGGCGTTCCCGATCAGCGAATGGTGACCAGCCGTGTGCGCAGCACCGCGCCGCCCGAATCGAGCCGCACGAATTAGAGTCCGTCCGCGACCGGCGCACCCGATTCGTCGCGGCCGTCCCATGCGAGCGTGTAGCGCCCAGGCTCGAACGTGCGGTCCGCGACCGCGCGCACCTGCCGGCCCTGCGCGTCGAAGATGCCGAGCCGCACGCCCCCAGCGCGCGGCACGCCCAGGCGGATCATCGCCCCGCCGCGCGAAGGGTTTGTACCGCCGAGCGCGAGCTCCAGCGCCGCGGGCACGTGGCCGCTCACGTCGGTCGTGCCGCTCGGGATCAGCGTCGCGGGCGCCGACTCGTTGCCGTGCACGTCCGTTGCGGTGAGGTTGTACGCGTACGGCGAGCGCGCAGGATCGGTGTAGCCGGTGCTCGTGAGCGTGGCGATGAGATTGACCGGTCCCGGAGCCCAGTCGGTACCGAGCCCGCGATACAGCCGGTAGCCTGCGAGATCGGGCTCGCCGTTGGCGCCCCAGGTCATCTGCGTGCCACCTGCCGAGTACGAACCGTAGAAAGGCGTGGGCACGGCCGGCGCGAGGTTGTCCACCGAGTAGCCGCTGTCCACGGCCGAGGCCCAGAACGCCGCGTTGCCCGCCGCGTGCGCCTCCACCATGAACACCACGCAGGGATTGTGCCCCGCGGTCGAGTCCACCAGCGTGGACGCCACGTAGCTGTAGCCTGGGTGGCTGTTCGCAGGCGGCGCCGCGAGGAACTCCCACGCGTACTGCGGGGCCGTGGGGTCATCCGTGAAGACACGCGTGCCCCGTGTCGCCAGCGCGGTGGCGTCGTCACCCGGGGCCCGCCAGCGCGCCCCGGCGCTCACGGCGCGCGCTGCGGTCGTGGCGGGCACCTGGCGCCAGAGCCAGTAGCTGCCGATCGGGCTCGGCGTGCCCTTGTCGAGAGCGCTGGCGTTCCAGGTGAGCACCAGCTTGCCGCCCTGGTCCGCCTTCATGTCGCGGGCGGACTGGATAGCCGGACGCGCGTCGCCGAGCGCGCCGAATGCGTCGACGGCCTGGGCGTACTGCGAGAGGTTCGAACCGCTGCGATCGTCCCACCACGTCACGATTGCGCCGCCGCCGGCGCCGGCCACGACCTCCGGGAACAACTGCATGCCCGGCGCGAGGCACACCGGCGTGCCGGACATGCTCCAGTTGGGCGCGAGCGCCCCGGAGGCCGCGACGCGTGCAGCGAACACGTCGTACCCTTCGAGCGTCCCATCCGTCCAGGCCACGAAGATGCCGCCAGCGCCATCCAGCGCGATCCGGGGGCCGTAGCCCGCAGAGGTGGTCGCTGGAATGCCATTGCGGGTCCACCCTGGCGTGCGAGAACCGTCGGAGCGCAGGTGCCGCACGTACGGCAGGCTTCCGCCGCCTCGATCGTCGTCCCAGGCCACGAACAGGCCGCCTGCACCGTCGGCGAGAATGCTCCCGCTGAGCTGCGCCGCCCCCTGGACGACCGCGATCCCCGTCGGACCCCATCCGAGCGCAGCGCTCCCCCCCGCCTCCACGCGCCCCGCGTACACATCGGAGTGACCGTTGCGGGCGTCGTTCCACGCGAGGCAGGCGCCGCCTGAGCCGTCGGAGACGATCTGCGGATTCGTCTGGTCGCTTGCGGGCAGGCCCGCGGTCTCGTTCGTGCCGCCCGCGCTCCAACCGCTCGGGTAGCTTCCGTTCCCGTTCAGCCGCACGCAGTAGATGTCGTAGTCCGTCGTGCTGCGGCGGTCCTGCCAGGCGATGAAGCAACCGCCCGCGCCGTCGGACGTGATCACTGCGTTGGTCTCGTCGGTGGCGGCGGAGGCGATCGGCTTGCCGACGGCGGGCCACAGCGGATCCACGGAACCTGAGGCGAGCACGTGCGCAGCGTAGACGTCCTTGTCGCCACCGATGGTCACCAGCGTCCAGACGACAAACGCGCCGTGGGAGCCGTCATCCGTGATCCCGGTCGGGTACTCGTCCCTGCCGCTCGTGCTCACGTGAACGCCGTTGCCAGCGAGCAGCGTACCGTTGAACGCGACACGCTGGACATAGACATCCCTGCTGCCGTTGACGTCGTCCGACCACGCAACGAGGGCCCCGCCCCCGCCGTCCGGCGCAATCTGGACCTGGAGCTGCTCGCTCGAGTTCGTGGTCATGCGCAGCCCGTCGGCCGGCCACCCAGGAGCGATCGAACCATCCGCGAGCACGTGTTGGACCATCGCCCGCGCTTCGCTGGTGATGACCGAGTTCCAGGCGACGTACAGGCCGCCGGATCCGTCCGTGCAGGTGCAGTGCGCACGGTCAGACAGCCCGGTGGTCGTTGACTGCGACACGAGGTTGTTGACGTAGGGATCGGTGGACCACGTGGCGTGCGCGGGCGGTGAGACGAGTGTCGCAATCACCACGACAGCCAGTGCGAAGACCGGGCGGCGGGCGGCAGACGGGTGCATGTGCGCCTCCAGGGGATCGAGGGAACGACCGGGGCAAACGAAGCACGATGTCTTCCTAGAACGACCACCCGGCATCGTACCCGAGGCGCTTGCCCCCATCCTCACTCACTCACCCGGGAATGCCGCGCAGCGCCAGCCACTTCCTGTGCGCCACGCGCGGCGACGCGGTGAGGATTTGTCCTCGAGGCCTCGCGCGGCGACCGACGGCGGCGCCGGCCCACCCTCGCGCCCTGCACGAGGACTGTCGCGTTTGGCGCTGCGGCACAAAGACATGCCCCCTGCCCTGCGGTCGTGGTCCACGCGCGATCCAGTTCACAAGCGGGCCCCCGGGACATGCTGAAGGTACGGCATGCGTCTTGCGATTAAGTCCCGTACATACCGCGTTTCCGGCCATGCCGCCCTCCCCGTGCGCCCGGCCGCGCGCCATCTACCGCCCGGCGCCGCCGGGACGCCCATCGCACGAATCGATTCGGAGGAGCGCCATGACCCCCCTCAAGAACCTGCTTGGAAACGCATCCCGGGACCGTGACGCAGCCGAGGAAATGCGGGCGCTGCTCGAGCGGATGCAGCAGGAGCGCGCGCGCTGCGAAGCGCTCGTCGGGAAGGTCGAAGGCGCCGGGAACCGCCTGCAGGAGCTCGAGGCGCCGATCGCCAGCGCCGAGTCCGGCGTGAGCGGCGTGACGGGGAGGCTTGCCGAACTCGAGCAGCGCTTCAGGGGCATGCTCCAGCTCGCGGAGCAGGTGGGTGCGCTGGACGAGCGCACCGAGGCGCTGGCGCAGGGACAGAGTCGCGCCGAGCAGCACATCGTCGCCGCGCTCGAGAGCGCGCGGCAGCTGAACGGCGTGTTCGAGCAGCTGGGACAGCGCGTGGAGCAGGCCGAGGGCCTCAGGGGCCGGCTCGAGTCCTTCCTCGAGATCGACAAGCCCTTCCAGCAGCTTCGCGGCGAGGCCGAGTCGTTGCGCGGCCAGGTCGAGGGCACCGGCGCGCAGCTCGCCCGGCAGCGCGAGCAGCACGACCGGCTGCTCGACGGACACAAGCTGGCACTGTCCAAGATGGAGGCGCTCGACCGGCGCCGGGACGAGCTGGGACGCTCGCTGACGGACAAGGAGCGCCGCGTGGGCAGCGTCGAGCTGGCCGTGCGTGAAATGGACGGCGTGCAGAACACGGTGGCCGAGCTCAAGCGCGAGACGTCGGCGCTCAAGGCGCTCGGCGACGCGGTCGTGCAGAAGTCCGCCGCGCTCGAGTCGCAGCGCGAGGCCGTGGACCGCGCGCTCGCGCAGGCCGAGCACCTCGAGCGCGCCATGCGCCAGCTGGACGCCGGCATGCGCCAGCAGCAGGAGGCCGAGAAGGCGTTCACGGCCATGCAGGAACAGGTGGCCGCGCTGCGCGCGCTGCACGAGGCCGTCATCGAGCGCTCGGGTGAGATCACACGCCTGCAGCACGACACCGACGAGCAGGCGCGGGCCTCGCGCGTGGAACTCTCCGACGCCAAGGAGGAGATGAAGAAGACGATCGACCGCTTCGAGTTCGAGAGCCGCGGGCTCGAGTCGGTGACGCAGCGGGTCGCCGACCTGCGCGGCACGATCGCGGACTTCGAGAGCCGCTTCCAGGGGCTCGCCGAGTCGAGCCGCACCGCGGTCGAGCTCAAGGCGCAGACGCATTCGCTCGCCTCGCACCTCCAGCTGCTCTCCGACCAGGCCGCCGACGTGGACGGCGAGATGGCGAAGCTGCAGGCCCTCCGCCGCGACCTCGACGCCGCCGTGAAGACGGCGCGCGAGGCGGGCGCCCGCGTGACCCGCATCGAGGAGGCCCGGCCCGCGCTGGACGCGGCGCTCGAGAGCCTCACGCAACTCGGCGCCTCGCACGCCGGCGTGCAGGACGCGCTGGAGCAGGCCCGGGTCGCGCACGAGACCGTGACGCGCATGCGGGCGAACCAGGCGGAGGCGACGACGTGGATGGCCGAGGTCGAACGCTCCGTGGGGGAGCTGCGCGGGCAGGTCGCCGAGGTGCGCACCATGGAGCCCGTCGTGCAGGTGCTCCACGGCCACGCCCGGAAGCTCAACGATTCCGTCGCGCTGATCGAATCGCGCGGCGAGTTCGTCGAGGACCTGCACCGCCGGCTCGCCGAACTGGGAGGACTCTCCGACCGGCTGGACAGCCGCGGCGCGCAGCTGCAGCTGCGGCTCGAGGCGGCCGAACAGCGCCTCACGGGGGTGGGCGAGCACGCAGAGCAGGCCGCGCAGCTGGGCGACCTCATCGCGGGCGTCACGGCGTCACTCGACGCCTCCGGCCGCCAGGCGGGCGACATCCGCAGGACCGTCGCCGCGATCGGCTCGCGCTGCGAGTCGGTCGAGGTGCTCGCGGAGCAGACCGCCGCGCTGCGCCCCGAACTGGAACAGCGCCAGGAGGCGCTCACGCGGGCCGCAAAGGACCTCGAGCGCGCAGCGACACTGCGCCAGCAGGCCGCCACCTCGGCGCAGGAGCTGGGCGAGATCTCGCGCACCCTCTCCGCCGCGGTGACCACGGCCGGCCAGCGCGCCAGCGAGGTGAACGTGCTCGCGGGCGAACTGGAGAATCGCACGCTCGCGCTGCGCACCGTGGACGAACGGCTCGGGCAGTTCGAGAAGCGCATGGCGAAGTGGGACCTGGTCGAGAGCGAGCTGGCGCGGTCGCTGGAGCAGATCGCCGCGCGCCAGGGAACGGTGGAATCCGTGCAGTCCGACCTGGACCGCATGCTGGTGATGGCCGAGAAGACCGCCGCCGACGTCCGCGAGATCGCCTCGGCGCACGAGGAGATCGATCAGCGCCGCGCCACGTTGCGCGACGTCGTGGGCAAGCTGAGGAACGTGCAGGAGAGCGCCACCTCGCTCGAGGAGCGGCACCGCCAGATCGCCCGCGCCGAGGAGCGGCTCGCCCGCGCCGAAGCGCTGCACGCCGACGTGCGCGCGAGCCTGGAAACCCTGCAGGGCCACAAGGCGCTCGTGGACCAGGCGGTCGAGAAGGCGGGTTCGCTGCAGTTCCTGCTCCGGCAGGCCGAGGCGATGATCGACAGCCTGCGCGACGAACGCAGCATGAGCGTCCGCGTCCGCGACGCCGTCGGCATCGAGGGCGACGAAGGCGTTGAGGATCTGGAAGACCTCAGGGACGAGGACGACGACCAGGCGCTGGCGGCCTGACGGCGCTCGGGATCTTCGGCAGCGGCGCGGTTCGCATGAGCGGACCGCGCCGTTGCTGCGTTCGTCGGGAAGCGCGTCGGTTGCTG
>CAIXRL010000387.1 GCA_903921835.1 Candidatus Eiseniibacteriota bacterium
CGGCGTGCCCGGCGGCAGGTTGGCGGGGCGCACGAGCCGCGGGTCCTCGGCGATGAAATCGTGCCCGTCCCGTTTGTCCCAGAGGTGGTTCCCGCCCGTGAGCACGTCGCAGCCCGCCTCGAACAGTTCGCGGGCCGTGTCCCGCGTGACACCCATGCCCGCGGCCGAGTTCTCGCAGTTGCAGATCACCAGGTGCAGGTCGTGACGGCGCCGCAACTCGGGCAGCAGGTGCCGGACGGCCGCGCGGCCGGGCGAACCGATCACGTCGGCGATGAACAGGACGTTGGTCATGGTGGACGTGCCCCTCGGGGGATCGGTCAGCGGCCTGGGCGCAGGAAGAAGAGGTTCATCGTGGTATCCCCGATGCCGGCATTGAGCTGGTTCGGGCAGTCGGGAGGCGGCTGCACCCAGTACTCGCCGTTCACGACGCACTTGAACGACACGGTGTCGTGATCCGCGACGGCGGAGAGTGGGCAGCGCAGCTCCCACGCCCGCCCGCTCGCGTGCAGCGGCCAGGCCTCGGTGGACCACTGGTTCCACGGGCCGGCGACGGTGACCTCGTGCACGGCGAGATCGTGCAGGCGGGTCCACTTCGACGTGCGGCCACTCACCGCCATGCGAAACTGCGACGGCACGAAGCGGAAGACGACCGAATCCGCGGGCACGGTCGCGCCCACCGGACGGATCGGACCGGCCTGCGCGGCGGCGATGCACGACAGTGCGAGCGTCAGAGACACGACCCACACACGGTTCACCGCGCGCTCCTCCCCTTGCCCGGCACGCTACTTCGCGTAGTCCACCGCGCGCGTTTCGCGGATGACCGTGACGCGAATCTGCCCGGGGTACTGCAGTTCCTTCTCGATGCGCCGCGCGATGTCGCCTGCGAGGCCCTGCGCGCGCGCGTCGTCCACCTTGTGATGCTCGACCATGATGCGAACCTCGCGCCCCGCCTGGATCGCATACGACTTCTCGACGCCGGGGAACGCGTTGGCGATCTTTTCGAGCGCCTCGAGCCGCTTGATGTAGATCTCCAGACTCTCGCGTCGCGCGCCGGGGCGTGCGCCGGAAATGGCGTCGGCCGCCGAGATGAGCACGGGCCACAGGCTGCCGCCGGCGTAGTCGTCGTGATGGTAGCCGATCGCGTCCAGCACGGGCTGGGGCTCGCCGTACCGTGCGGCCAGTTCCATGCCGAGTGCAGGGTGCGTGCCCTCCTGGTCGTGGTCGATCGCCTTGCCGATGTCGTGCATCAGGCCGCCGCGCTTGGCCATCTTCTGGTCCATGCCGATTTCGGCCGCCATCATGCCTGCGAGGTGCGCGGTCTCGACCGAGTGGCGCAGGATGTTCTGACCGTAGCTGGTGCGGTAGTGCAGCCGGCCGAGGTACTTCTGCAACTCGGCGTGCATGCCGATGATTCCCACCTCGAGGCATGCCATCTCGCCGAGCTCCTGAATCCTGCTCTCGACCTCCTCCTTCACCTTCGCGACCACTTCCTCGATGCGCGCGGGGTGGATGCGGCCGTCGGCGACCAGGCGCTCGAGCGCCAGGCGCGCGATCTCGCGGCGCACGGGGTCGAAGCCCGAGAGCACGACCGCCTCGGGCGTGTCGTCGATGATCACGTCGACGCCCGTGATGGTCTCGAACGAGCGGATGTTGCGCCCCTCGCGGCCGATGATGCGGCCCTTCATGTCGTCGCTCGGCAGGTGCACGACCGACACGGAGGTCTCGCTCACGTGATCGCCGGCGTAGCGCTGGATGGCGAGTGCGATGGTCTTGCGCGCCTCGCGCTCGGCGTTGCGCTGGGCGGTGTCGCGGATCTCGTTCGCGCGCCGCTGCGCCTCCGTCCGGGCCTCGGTCTCGATGGACGTGATGAGCTGCTGGCGCGCCTCCTCGGGCGAGAGGCCCGCGATGCGCGAGAGCTTCGCGGTCTGTTCCTGCGTCAGCCGGTCGAGCTCGGCCTGCCGGCCGTGTACGGCCTGCTCGCGCGCGGCGAGGTCGCCCTCGCCCTTCTTGAGGTCGCGGTCCTTCTTGTCGATCAGCTCGACGCGGCGGTTGAACGCGGCCTCCTTCTGCTGGAACGCGCGCTCCGCTTCGAGCTGGGCGTTGCGCGCCAGGGCCGTCTCGCGCTCCACCTCCTGCTTCATGCGGAGCGCTTCCTCGCGCGAACCCAGGAGCGCGTCACGTCTGGCCGAATCGGCCTCGCGGTTGGCCTCGGCGATCACGGCATGTGCGCGCTGTTCGGCGGAGCTCAGCCGCGCGCGACCCAGCTGGTGGCGAACGAACCAGCCCAGCGCAAATGCAACGACGGCACCGATCCCGATGCCGCCCGTCAACATGATGGCTGTATTCATGAAGGACCCCCCGCGCCCCGGAGATGTCCGGAGCGCAAGGCAGGGTAAGAAGTCCCCGCCGCTGCCGTGTGACCGTCGTTCTTAGAGCCCTGGCGAACCAGGTGGGTGCGCTTTCAGCCGGGTCTGCCTCCCTCGCGTCCTCGCGGACGGAGGTTTGGCGTCGCCGGAATTGCCGCCCCCGGAGCGAATCTGTTGGTTCAAGAACTAGGGTGCATCACGGGCAGGGCAGGGAGAGATGTGGGCGGAAGCGGTGCGCTCGCGTGCGCGAAGCGGGTCTGCGGATCCTCGGTCAGCACCTGGTCGAGGCGGTCCAGGACCGCCTGCAACCGTGCCGTCCGGTCCGTGATGGACTCGCCATCGCGCTCGCGGGACGCGCGCTCCTTAAACAGCTCATCGGCGATGTTGAGCGAGGCCAGGATCGCCACCTTGGACAACGACGCCACGGGCAGCTTCTCGGTGATCTCCCGCATCTTCCGATCCACGTATCCGGCGACGCCGACGATGTAGTCCTGGTCGGCTTCGCCCCGGATCGAAAGATGCTGGCCGAGAATCTGCAC
>CAIXRL010000388.1 GCA_903921835.1 Candidatus Eiseniibacteriota bacterium
CAACCAGGCGGATCGAGTCGGCGGGGCTGCGGAGCCCGGAGCGCACCCCGGCGCCGACGAGCGCGCGGATGCGGTCGAGGCCCTCGGCCGCGTCCGCCAGCACGGCTTCCTGCTCGCGCAGGCGCAGGGTGCGCAGCGCGAGCGCCGCGGCGTTCTCGCCGGCGTCACGCGTTACGAGCACGCGACGCACCCGCGCGCTCGCGGCGTCGAGACCGGCGCGTTCGCGTGCGCGGCGCCGGCGACCGCCGTCGGCCAGCGTCCAGTCCGCGCCAACCTGGGCGTGATACTCGCCGAGGTTCGTGATGGCCGGATCGTATTCCCCGCCGGGCGCGAGCCACGCGCCGGCGTTGAGGGACACCTCGGGACGGCGATTGAATCCGGTGGCGGCCGAGTCCAGCGCCGCGGCGCGGGCATCGAGCACGGCCGCGCTCACCGCCGGCGCCTGGCGCCGCGCCAGCGCGGCGCAATCGGCGATGCTCAGGGAATCGGGGGCGGCATGCGACGCCACGGGCTGCGTGAGCGCCAGCGCGACGATCAGCAGGCCCGCGAGCGCGCGGACGCACACGAACCAGCGCCGCCCCTGCCCGCTCCACCGCCCGCGACTTCCGCTACACCGCATGACCGATCTCCAGGACACGCCACGACCACCAGGATCCTTGCAGTTTCACACGGCCGCCTGAGCGCGACAACTGCCCGCCCCGCCCTACTCGCCGCGCACCGGCACGCGAACGGTCTCAGGCGTGGCGCGCTGGAATGCCAGCACGAGCGCGAACGTGTCGCCCACGGCCAGCGGGTGCGCCAGCTCGATCAGCATGATGTGGCGTTCCCCGGGCACGAACGCGACGCGCTCACCCGCGGGCAACACGATGGAGTCGACGTGGCGCATGCGCAGTTCGGTCGCGCCGTTCGCGCCGCGTTCGCGCACGGTCTCGTGAAGCTGCGCGAAACGCGCCACTGAAAGCGGCACGCCCAGGCCGACCAGGCGATCCCCGCCCGGGCTCTCGAGCGTGACGTACACGGCGCCGGCGGACGCCAGGCCCGTGGTCGCGCGCGACCAGGCCTCCGTCACCACGACGCGGGACGCGGGCCCGGAGGCCGGCGCGCCGCAACCCGCCAGCAACGCGAGCGCGGCAGGCACGAGCACGCGCTTCATCTGCCACCCCGCTGCAGCGGCAGCAGCACGCGCAGGTCGGCGGCCATGTCCGCCGGCTTCGTGCCATAGTCCCATTCGAGGAGCACGTGCCCGCCGTGATCGACGACGTAGCTGGCGCCGGTGTGGCTCACGTCCACCGTGCCGTCGCCGCGACGCGTGACCGACGACGTCGCGCCAAACGCGCGTTCGGCGCCCGCGAGTTCCTCCTGCGACAGCGGCTGGAGTGCGTGTGCCCAGGGGATGAAGGCGTGCACGAACGGCGCGAGCACGGCCGCGCTGTCGCGCGCTGCGTCCACGGTCACGAAGGCCACCTCGATGCGTGCGGAGTCAGGGCCGAGCAGCCGGAGCGCGCGGCGCAAATCAGAGAGCGTGGTCGGGCAGACGTCCGGGCAGTTCGCGTAGCCGAAGAAGACGAACAGCAGCCGCCCGGGCCCGGCGCGGAACGTGAAGCGTGACGGCAGCCGGTCCTCGCGCACCTCGCGCACGACGACGTTGCCCACCAC
>CAIXRL010000389.1 GCA_903921835.1 Candidatus Eiseniibacteriota bacterium
ATCGCCACCTTGGTCATGTTCTGCTCGAAGCTCTGCATCATGGCGTTGAGCTGCTCGCCCATCTGGCCCAGCTCGTCCCTGGATGTCACATCCACCCGCACCCGCAGGTCGCCCGTCGCCGCCTGCGTGACACGCTCCACGACGTGGCTCAGCGCGGTCGCGATCGAACGGCTCATCGCCAGTCCGGCTCCGATCGCGATCAGCGGGGCCGCGATCAGCAGCAGCACCATCATCAGGATCGTGCGCTTCGCCCCGGCGTCTTCCCGCTTGGCCATCTCGGCGCCGGTCGTCGCCTGGATCCCGCTGAGCTTCTCGACGGCTTCCGTCGCCGCGAGGCCGAGCGGCCCGGTCTCGCGGACGCGAAGATCGTTGGACTGCGCCTCGTGACCCGACTCGAAGAGCTCGATCATGTGCTGGCGCGAGGCCAGGTAGGCGGGGTACTTCTCGTTCCAGACCTTGAGTCCCGCCACCTCCTCGGGAACCAGCGTGGTGGCGGAGTAGGCCTTCATCTGCTCGTCGATGGTGGCCAGTCGCTTCTGGTCGGCCTGCTGGATGAGGGCCTCCACCGCCGGGTCCTTCTCGAGCATCAGCTGGAACGCGCTCACCCGCAGCTGCAGGTAGTTGTCGATCACCGTCCCGAGCTGCACAGCGGGCACCAGGCGGTCGGCGTAGAGGCTGTCGAACTGCTTGTTGAACGCAACCGTATTGCTCAGGCCCACGTAGCCGAGCACGCCGATGAGCAGTGTGACGACGCCGAAGGACGCCATCAGCTTGTGCCCGATCTTCATATTCCGCATCCAGTCCATGACCCCGTACTCCTCGCTCCCGCAGCCCGCGGGAAGGTTGCTGCCTGGAAGCCGGGACTGACCCCGGTGTCGTCCTGCTTCGGCGCGCCTACCCGGGATTCTCCCGTGGGTGCGATGCCTGAAGCGTCGTTGAAACCCGGCGCCACCCGGACCTCCCGCCGCGATCACGCGCGACCGGGGCCGGAGCGGCGCAGTTCCGTCACGCGGCGAGCGCCTCCTCGAGTTCTGCACCCATCCCGACCACGCGCTCGATCTCCAGCAGCGAGATCAGGCGGTCGCCCTGCCTGGCGATGCCGGTGAGGAAGGAGGTGTCGACGTCCGCACCCATCTCCGGCGGCGGTCCCCAGTCCGCGGCCGACACGCTCATCACGTCCGACACGCCGTCCACCACCGCGCCGACCACGCGCGCGCCCACCATCACCATGATCACCACGGTGAAGCGGTCGTACTTCGGGACACCTATGCCGAACTTGACGCGCAGATCGACGACCGGGACCACCGCGCCGCGGAGGTTCATGACGCCCTTGATCCAGGGCGGAGCGCCGGCCACCGACGTGACGGCGGAGTAGCCCTTGATCTCCTGCACGCGCAGGATTTCGATTCCATACTCCTCGTCACCGAGCGTGAACGTCAGGTACTGGTGCTGGTCCTTCTTGCCGGCCGCGTTCGAGGCCTGCTCCTGCTCGATCCCCGTCATGGATAGCTCCCTCCTCGCCGAAGCGCGGGCCGGCGCGAAGCGGGATCGGCGGGGATTCCAAACGGGCAGCCGGCAGCGCTTGCACACGCGCTCGATCGCACGGCGTCCCCGTCCCCCGACTCCTCCACGACGCGCACCCGGCACTACGGGAATGCCTGCTGCCTTGAGCGAAGCGCCTGCAACCGCGCGTCGGGGACCTGCCAACGCGGCTCGGGCACCGAGAACTCCCGCCGGGCCCGATCCAAAGTACCTCGCGCCGACAGGGTTCTCGCTGGGGAGTTGTCGGGTCGGATCGCCAAAGCTTGAGCGTCGTGCGCCGGGATGACGCGTCCGTCCAGCACGGCCTGCGGGCGCCCCGGCGTGCAGTCCCCGCAGGCGCACGCACATGCAGCGAAGCGGCGGGGCCAGAAACTCGGCGCCTGGTGCGCGGCCGCCATCGCATTCGCACGACCGCGAGCCGCCGCGCGCCCGTGCCGGGCGCACTCAAACGATCGCCCCGGAGCCGGGTGGCTCCGGGGCGATGAACCTCGGTTCTCGGGCTCCGATCAGAACTCCTCGAAGCCCCCGTCGGTGCCCGTGGCGGCGGTCGCGACCGCGGGCGCCAGGGACACTGCCACGCCACGCTTCACCGGCTTGCGGGTAATGGGCAGGATCTTCGCCCTCGCCCGGGTCTTCGCCGCCGCCGCCACCTCCTCGGCCAGCTCGCGGCCGCCGGCGATCATGAACTTCTGCACCAGCGCCATCATCTTGTGCGCCTGCTCCGACAACTCCTCGGCGGTCCCCGCCATCTCCTCGGTCTGGGCCGCGTTCGACTGCGTCACCGAGTCCATCTGCGACACCGCCGTGTTCACCTGCTCGATCCCCGTCGACTGCTCCCGGCTCGACGCCGCGATCTCCCCGACGATGTCCGTCACCCGCTTCACCGACGTGACGATCTCCTCCAGCTGAGCCCCCGACTGGTTCACCAGCTTGCTGCCCGACTCCACCTTGCCCACGGATTCGTTGATCAGTCCCTTGATCTCCTTCGCCGCAGACGCCGAGCGCTGCGCCAGGTTCCGGACCTCGCCGGCCACCACCGCGAACCCGCGCCCCTGCTCGCCCGCGCGCGCCGCTTCCACCGCCGCGTTCAGCGCCAGCAGGTTCGTCTGGAACGCGATCTCGTCGATCGCCGTGATGATCTCCGCGATCTTGCGCGAGGACGCGTTGATCTCCGTCATCGCGTTCACCGCCGCGCTCACCACCTTGCCGCCCTTCTCCGCCACCTCGCGCGCGCCCTGCGCCAGCTGGGCCGCCTGCTGCGCGTTGTCCGCATTCTGCTTGACCGACGCGGTCATCTGCTCCAGCGACGCCGCCGTCTCCTCCAGCGAGGACGCCTGCTCCTGCGCGCCCGAGCTGATCGACTGCGACGCGGCCGACAGCTCGCCCGACGCGGTCTGGATGGCCTGGCTGGCGATCGCCACCTTGGTCATGTTCTGCTCGAAGCTCTGCATCATGATGTTGAGCTGCTCGCCCATCTGGCCCAGTTCGTCCTTGGACTTCACGTCCACGCGGACGCGCAGGTCGCCCGTGGCCGCCAGCGTCGCGCGCTCCACGACGTGGTTGAGCGCGGTGACGATCGAGCGGCTGATCACCAGCCCGGCGCCGATCGCGACCAGCGGGGCCACGACGAGCAGCAGGATCATCACCATGAGGGAGTTCTTGGCCTGGGAGTCGACCTTCTTGGCCATGACCGCGCCGGTCGCCCCCTGGACCGCGGTGAGCTTCTCGAGGGCTTCCGTCGCCGCGAGGCCGATCGGCCCGGTTTCACGGGCGCGCAGCTCGTTG
>CAIXRL010000390.1 GCA_903921835.1 Candidatus Eiseniibacteriota bacterium
GTGTAGGTCGGCCACGGCGGGGTGCCGATGCCGAGCGGAATGGTCAGATCGATCATCTTCATGAGTGGTCTCCTGTGCCGTGTGTCCCGTTCAGCCGATTGCATCCGCGAAAGCAGCCAGCGCGTCCTTGAAGCAGTTCTCCGGGGGCTTCACCAGCCCCGCCCCCACCATGCCGATCCCTGGTTCCCGGTGGGCGATGCCCGTGTTGATGACCGGCAGGATGCCCGTCTCGACGACCTTGCGCAGATCGATGCCCGTGGGCGTGCCGCGGAAATCCAGGATCGGGATCTGGTAGGCGTCGTTCTCCGCCACCGTGATCTCGTACATGCTCAGCGTGAAGTTGATCGCGTCCGCCGGCTTGCCGCCGACGAACTTCACGATCGCGGGCGCCGCGGCCATCGCGAAACCGCCGATGCCCGCGGTCTCGGTGATCACCGAGTCGCCGATGTCCGGCGCCGCGTCGGCGGGTCCGAAGCCCGGCAGGTAGAGCCCGTCCACGATCCCCGCGGGACCCGTGAACCAGCGGTCCCCCAGTCCCGAGACGCGGATGCCGTAGTCGGTGCCGTTGCGCGCCATGGTCGTGATGATCGAGCTACCCTCGATGCCGCGCGCCGCGTCCACCGTGCACTTGGACGATGGCATCGTCAGGTTGAGGAAGAAGTGATCGTTCGCGTGCATGAACGAGAGCACCTTGGCGATCTTCTCGCGGGGTTCGTCCAGCCGCACCAGGAACGGCGCCAGCTCGCGGATCATCAGAGAGGTGCCCGCGCGGTTGCGGTTGTGGCCCTCGTCTCCCATCTGCAGCACCTGCGCGATGAGGCTGCGCATGTCGATGGGCCCGTGCAGCGCGAGCGCCGCGGACATCACCGGCGCCAGTTCGGTCTCCATCCAGCGCAAGCGGTCCAGCACGTCGTCCGAGAAGGCGCCGTAGCGCAGCACCTTGCCCAGCCCCTCGTTGAACGTGCAGTACGCGCGATTGCCGTACGTGGCGTTCTCGAAGATCCACACCGGCATGCGCGCGGTCATCACGCCCGCCATGGGGCCGACCGAATCGTGGTGGTGGCACGGCTCGAGCACGATCGCGCCGGAGGCGGCGAGCTTCTCGGCCTCCTCGCGCGTCTTCGCCAGCCCCTCGTAGAGCAGGCCGCCGATCACGGCGCCCTTCATGGGGCCGCACATCCGCTCCCACGTCACCGGCGGACCCGAGTGCAGGACCATATTCGGCTTCATCCCCGGCACCACGTCCAGCGCGACGCCGACGCCGATCAGCATGGGTTTGCTCTTCAGGATGCGCTCCGCGGCGAGCGCGTTGGCCGCCTCGACGTCCACGCGCGTGCTGCGCGCGATGCGGTCGAGCGCCGCGATCATGCGCGCGTCACCTCCTGCGGGCGGCTTCCAGCGCACCTGCACGGCGGGCGCGCCGCACTCGCGCAGGTTCTCCGCGAACGACTCGAGTCCCAGGTTGACGACCGACAGTTCGGACGCGAACAGGTCCGTCACCGGCTTGACGCCGCTCATCGCGCACCTCCCGCATTCGCCACAACCTTCTCCATGATGCGGACCGCGAGCTTCGTCGCCTGGTAGTTGGACGGCATCACCACGATGCCGGCCTCCTCGAGCGTCGCCTGCTGCCGCGCGTAGCCCTGGAAGTCGTCCGGCGTGCCGGTGATGGAGGCCACCACCGCCAGCCGCCCGCCGCGCTTCACGGCCGCCTGCTTCGCGGCCACCAGCGAGGGCACCAGCGCGCCCGCCGGATCGGCGTGCGAGCCGTAGCCCAGCACCACGTCCACGAGCATGACCGCGATGGAATCGTCGCCCGCCTCGGCGTCGATCCGTTCCGTGCGCGTCGAGGGATCGATCATCGGGTGCGGCCGGCCGACCGTGAACACGTCGTCGCCCAGGTCCACGACCGTGTGCCCGACCGACGTCTTCGGGTCCGCGAGCACGAACTTCGCGTCCGTCTGGTTGTTCGACCACACCGCGCCCGTCAGCGCGTGCAGCGCGATCCACGCCTCGTCGGCCAGCGTGCCGCCGGTGAAGTAGCCGCGGATGAAGCGCTGCGTCTTCGCCATGCCGGCGGTCTCGCGCGCGACCAACGCGGCGATTTCCGCGTCAGACTGCGCGAACATGCGCGGGGCGTAGGTCTTGCCCTCGGCGATCGCAACGGCGAGCCCCGCGGCCTCCTCGAGATTAGCCGCGAAGCGCACGCGCGAACCCGCTGCCGCGGCCGCGGGCGCGAGACCGATGAAGTGCACCACCGCGCTCTTGCCCGTCGCTTCCAGCGCGGCCACAACCTTCGCGGCCACCGCCGGCGCGGGCGGCTTGGAGATCACCACGATGACCTTCGTCCCGGGATCCGCCGCCAGCGCCTCGATGCCCATGAGCATCGTGATGCCGCCCACCTTCTCGTTCTTGAGGTCGCGCCCGCCGGTGCCGATCGCCTGGCTGATGCCCGAGCCCGCGCGGTCCACCAGCACGGTCGCTTCCTGCAGGCCCGTGCCCGAGGCCGCGACCACGCCCACCGGCCCGCGGCGCACGACGTTCGCGAAGCACAGCGGCTTGCCGTTCAGGATCGCCGAGCCGCAGTCGGGGCCCATGACCAGAAGTCCCTTGCTGCGCGCGTACGTCTTGAGCGCGATCTCGTCATCGAGCGTGACGTTGTCGGAGAAGAGCATCACGTGCAGGCCGCGATCGAGCGCCTTGCGCGCCTCGCGCGCCGCGTAGGCGCCGGGGATCGAGATCACCGCGACGTTGGCGGCGGGCACCAGCTCGAGCGCGCCCTCCAGCGTCGCCGGCTCGCGCACGCCCTGCGCGCCGGTGCCGCCCGTGCCCTTCCTGCGCGTGAGCGCCGCCTCGGCGGCCACGAGCGTCGCGTCGGCGATCGCCGGGTCCGCGCAGTCCACCGCGATCACGAGATCGTTCGGCGTCGCGCCGGCCAGGTCGGCGGCGGTGCAACCCGTGGATGCCAGCAGGCCGAGGTTCATCCCGGTCCCCATGGCCACCACGGCGTCTTTGACCCCGGGCCGGCCTTTGAGCTCGCGGCTGAGGAGCATGAGCACCACGGAATCGAAGTACGCGTCCTTGCGGACGAGGACCTTCATCACCGGAAGCCTCCGTTGCGATGTCTTCAAGGCACTTCTGCGTCTGCATCTACCCGAGCATATACGAGATTGTATACAAAGCACAACGCCCGACACCATGGTCCGTGCGGACCGGTCGGTGGAGGCGGAAGGAGGTATGCTGCGGCCCGACCATGACGCAATGGCAGTCGAGAAAAGCCGGAGGGATGGGGGAGTCGCCCGTCTGTCCTGCCGGAACCGGGCCGAACTGAGGAAAGCGTATGCCTCCTGCGAGCGCGGCTGGCCCCAACGGCCCGTCCATCGCCGCCGATGCGCCCCAGGCGATAATGCGCGACGGTCCTCGCGGGTGAGCGGGTCGATGCCGGATCGGCTCGATCTCCAGATCGGGCGCGCCCCTCGCCGACTGACGCCACATGCTGCTGTGTTCCCTTCCCCGGCGCGCCTCGCGCGCGAGCGCCACGATAGAATGGCTCAATGCGCTGCTGCCTCATGCCGCCTCGCGCGAACGTCTCGCGCTCGACGCAGCCGCTCGTCGCCGGGATGCCTCTTGGCTCGCAGCGCCCTGCCAGATACAGTGCAGGCATGAGGATCTCCGCTCCAAACCGGACCGACACGATCGAACGCCTTCGCGCGGCTGAAGCCGAGATCCGCCAACTTGGTGTTCGTCGCCTTGCTCTCTTCGGCTCCGTGGCTCGCGGCGAGGCCCGCCCGGATAGTGATGTCGACCTCCTCGTCGAGTTCGCACCGGACCAGAAGAGCTTCGACCATTTCATGGCGCTTGCCGATCTCCTCGAAGAGCTGGTGGGGCACCCCGTCGAGTTGGTGACGATCGAGGCGCTCTCCCCTTTCATCGGCCCTCACATTCTGGCTGAAGCGGCGGATGTCCTTCGAGCCGCGTGAGTACCTTCGCCACATCGTGGCCGAGGCCGACTACCTGATCGGGCGCAGCGACGGCCTGAGCCTCGAAGCGTTCGAATCCGATGACACGCTGCGACGGGCTTTCGCCCGCAGCCTCGAGGTGATCGGCGAGGCGGCGAAGAAGTTGCCGGACGATTTCCGAGCCCGGCATGCGCACGTGGAGTGGAGAGCGATGACCGGGATGCGAGATCGTCTCATCCACGCCTACTTCGGCATCGACTATCCCCTGGTGTGGGACGTCGTCGTGCACAAGATGCCGGAACTGCGCCGGCAGATCCTCGAGATCCTCGACGAGCGGTAACGCCGGCCCGGGACCGGCGTCGTGCCAGCCGTGAGTCAACGGCCAGGTGACCGCTGCTCGATGTGGCGATGAATTCGTGCGGGTGGGGTTCTCGAATGCGGGATCCGGAGGAGCTACCGGCGGCCGAACCGGGGGCCGATGGATGTCCGCGGCTCCGGGTGGCGAAACGCTCGGGAGCGAGCGGGCGTGACGACGCCGGGGCTCTGCGGTCGCGAAGAACGGTCCAATGATAGACTTCAGCCGTTCTCGCGCAGAAGTCGTCCCACCACAAGGAGTTGCGATTTCGCTTCCCCACGCCGGACGGTGGGTCTCGAATGATCGTGATTGGTAAGAAGTCTATCATTCGAGGGGGGGCGGTCAAGCGCGCGGCTATGCAAATCCCACCTACCTGGCGTGCCGGTGCGGCGCGGCATGTCCTTCTCGCGGTGTTTCGAGACAAGGATGGCTCGATTGGGTCCCCGGGGACGAACGCGCGGACATTTCGTTAGGCATCTGGCTTGGCCCAGTCCGCGGATGTCTCACTCTTGGAGAATCGGGACATCACGTGCGCTCTGCAGTCGGTCCCGGAGATGGAGCCGCGACGTGCCACCGGGCGGCGCGGCTCCATTACCTACCGCGCCCCCGGCGGTTCTTGGTCATGGCCGCCGCATCAACGGATCGCGGCGAGCTTGCCCGTGAGCGTCCTTCCGTCTACTTCCAGCCGAACGAAGTAGAGCCCGGCGGGCGGCGACGTTGTAACATGCATCCACCAGTGCGCGATTCGTTCATTTCTGCTCCGAATTCTGGGGAGGCGCGCTCATGAGGGTGCTCAATCTGACGAATCCTGCCTTCGGCCTCGGGCAGACCTTCTCGCGGTATCTGGCTCCTCTGGTCAACTCCCGCAAACGACCCACCGTGCTCAAAGTGCTCAATGCGCTGCACGCCGAGTCCGAGCGGCGCGCGAAGCGCATCGTGCTGCGCTCCCGCCCCTTCATCCTCCACATCGAGCCGACCAACGACTGCAATCTACACTGCCCATTTTGCGTCACCGGGTCCAAGCAGAACCCCATTCCGAAAGGGCGGATCAAGCTGGGGCAGTACCGGCAGGTGATCGACGAGATCCACCGGACCCTTGTCCTGGTGCGACTCGACGGCATCGGCGAGTCGTTCCTGCACCCCGATATCTTCGCCATGATTTCGTATGCGACGGAGAAGCGCGTCGCCAGCGCCGTGAGCACCAATTTCACGACGTTCGGGCCTGGAGACTTCGATCACCTCATCGATGCCGGACTCGACTACCTCATCATCTCATTTGACGGCTCGACCAAGGCCACCTACGAAGGCAAGCGCGTGGGCGCGCACTTCGAGCGGGTACTCGCCTCCATACGCGAGCTCGTGCGCGTCAAGCGTGAGCGCCGCAGCCGGACACCGTTCATCGAGCTTCAGTTCATTGTGTTGGATGAGAACGAACGCGAGCTTCCTGCAATCGAGGCGCTGGCGCGCTCGTTGGGCGTGGACCGCCTCCTGATCAAAGAGGCCCGCGACGAACAGTTGCAAACTACCAGGAGTCTCGAATCACTCGCTCTCGGCGGTGACCCCTGTTTCTGGCTGTGGTACGTCCTCAATGTCGCTTGGACTGGCGATCTCAAGGACTGTTGTACCGGCGGCCTTTCGAGTCAGTTCTCCTTCGGCAACATCTTTCGGAACCCCGTGATGACCGAATGGAACAATGACCGGATGCGCAGCGTGCGGCGCCTGTTCGTGACGCGGGACGCGCAGGAACTGCAAGCCCTCGAGGGCTGCAGATGCCTGGCGTGCTCGAAGCTGCCGCGCCGGGGTCACGAGTAACGGCGGCGGGGGAAGGCCTCGCGCGCGCGCCTCGTGCTGTGCCGAGTGGGCGTGCCCGTGCTCAGGCCGATCGTGTTCCACCAGGTGATCGTAGTGACGACTCGCGGCAGCCAGACCGGGCCATACTGGATCAAATGTGGAGGCCGGTCGCTCTTGCATTCAGGTGCACTGGTCAACAGGCGCCAGACGCCAACCTGCCTGCAGACATGCCGGGGGACCGCTCCTCGCGGCCCCCCGGCGCCATGACTGTTCTGTCAGCGCGATGCTACAGCTTCACCAGCCTCCCGCCACGGCTGCCATCCGCCGTGACCAGCCGAACGAAGTAGACGCCCGCGGGCACCTGAGCACCGCTGGCGGTCCTGCCATCCCACCGCACGGCGTGGCTGCCGGCGGAGAACTCGCCCTCGCTGTCCCACACCTGCCTGCCGCCGAGGTCCACGATCTGGAGCTGCGCGTGTCCGGCTCGCGGCAGCGTGAAACCGAGCGTGGTGACGCCGTTGCTCGGGTTGGGCTGCGACGGCGCAAGCGCGAGCAACAGGTCCACGAACGGAGCGGGTTCTTCCACCGCCGGCTGCGCGGAGGCGCCCGACGCGGTCGAGGTCACCGCGACGTTGTCGATCGCCACCTTGGGCCGCGAACCCGTGGTGCCGCCGGTGCCGTTGCAGTAGTAGAAGCGCAGCCGCGCGGTGGCGGCGTTGTTGAACGTCGCGGGCAGCGCGACCGAGGAGATCGTGCCGGAACCGGTGACGTTGTTGGTGAAGTTGAGCGACGCGGCACCGGTCAACTCCGTGAACGTGGCGCCGTCCACGCTGGTGTACACGCGCAGCGAGCCCTTGCGGTCGCCGGTGGAGTTGAACACCGTGGCCCAGCCGTAGCCCAGCGTGCCTGCGATGCGACCGGTGAAGTCGAGGAACAGGTCGATCGCGTCGGCGGTGCTGTTGTCCGTCGTGCCCGTGCTCAGGAGCACGATCGTGCCGGTCGGGTTGGGGCTGACGCCCTTCTGCACGCCGCCGGTCGAGCCGGTCGTGAACGTGGCGGTGCTGGTGGTGGTGTGGATGCCGTCCGGGATCGTGCCGCTGCCCTGGACAGCGACCGCCGCCCAGCAGCTCGCGCCGACGCCGCTGGCGAAGTTGTTCGCCCAGTTCGCGATGTCGCCGAACGACTCGAGGTAGTTGCCCGAAGCCATCGAGTAGGGCGTGTTCGTGGCGTTCGAGAAGCTGGCCGCGATGGTGTGCGCCGTCTGCACGTTGGTGAACGTGTAAGTGGTCACCGCGCCGACCGAGGCGCCGTCCACGAGCACGCTGGCGACGTGGTAGCCGCTGCCGGCCGTGATGGTGAACGCCTGGCTGTTGCCGGCGGTCACGACCACCGCGCCGGTCGGCGAGATCGTGCCGTTGGCGCCCGCGCTGGCCGTGATCGTGTACGTCGTGGTGTTGACGGCGAACGAGGCCGCGATGGTGTGGTTCGCGGTCACGTTGCTGAACGTGTACGTGGCGACGGCGCCCACCGAGACGGCGTCCACCAGCACGTCCGCCACGTGGTAGCCGGTGCTCGCGGCGATCGTGAACGCCTGGCTGCCGCCGGAGGACACGACCACGGCGCCGGCCGGCGAGATCGTGCCGTTGGCGCCGGCGCTGGCGGTGAGGGTGTAGGTGGCGTTCACGGCGAACGTGGCAGCAATCGTGTGGTTCGCGGTCACGTTGCTGAACGTGTACGTGGTCACGGCGCCCACCGAGACGGCATCCACCAGCACACTTGCCACGTGGTAGCCGGTGTTCGCGGCGATCGTGAACGCCTGGCTGCCGGCCTGCGCCACCTGCACCGCGCCGGTCGGCGAGATGGTGCCGTTGGCGCCCGCGCTGGCGGTGAGGATCCACTTGTCGATCGTAAAGTTGGTCGCGCTCGCGGCCGACGCGCTGTTGGCGGCGGCGTCACGCGCGGTGACGCGCACGCGCACGGTGGTGCCGGTCACGTTCGGCACGGTCCACGTGTAGGTACCGGAGTTGGCAAGGCTCGTCGCGATGGTGTTCGGGTACGTCGCGCCGCCGTCCGTCGAGTACGCCAGGTCCACGGCAGTCACGCCGACGTTGTCGGTTGCGGTCCACGTGATGGCGTGCGACGACGAGGCCTTCCACGTCTCGCCGCCCACGGGGGACGTGATCGCAACGACCGGCGGGGTCGCGTCGCCGGTCACGGTGCCGCGCGTGGCCCACATGGCGCCGTTCACGAACAGCGTGCTGTCGGTGGCGCCCGCCTCGCCCCAGCCGTTGTACAGCGTGTTGCCCGACGTGCCGCTGCCGTCGTCCAGCGGCGAACTGTCGCAGATCATCACGACGCGACCGCTGCCGTAGCGCGCCGAGGCCGCCATCACGCCGGTCGTGCTCGTCTGCGCCAGACCCGTCATCCACACCTCACCGCGCACGGTGGAGTTGGCGGCAGAGTGGAACGTCAGCGTGGTGCCGTTGTGAAACGCCAGACCGGCCACGGTGCCCATCGGGCCGTGCGTGACCGAGTCGGAGGCGCTCGCGTTCACGTTGGTCGACGTCTGCACGATGTTGTTGTTCGCGTCGCCGGAGACGCCGAAGTGCGCCCCGAAGAGCGTCCAGGTCGGGTCGAGCGCGTTGAAGATCATCGGCGAATCCTGGCCGTCGCTGTTGCGGTCCGAGCCCGAGTGGTCGGAGATCGCCACCAGCCCGCCGCCGTTCTGCACGAACGAGCGGATCGCGGTGATCTCGGCCGCCGTGAACACGGAGTTGGGCTCGGGGATGATCAGCACGTCGTAGTTGGCCAGGTCGTACGTGTTGCCCGTGTTGCCGTACGTGAACGCGGCCGTGTTGGTGGCGACGGTGTAGCCGCGCTTCACCAGCGCGACGCCGTACGCGGAGATGCCGCCGGTCCAGTATGTCTGAAGGGTGGCGGGCCCGATGCCCGACTGCGCGGGCGATGGCACCGGCTGGTTGTCGTCGATGACCCAGTCGGCCTGCCCCGCCTGCTCGGCGTGGGCGTTGTCGAACAGGGCCTTCTTCGCGGCGACGGCGGGCGAAGTGGCGAACAGTACTGCCAGGACAAGGAACGTAATCCGTTTGAACATGGCGGCACCCTTCCTGTCTGGCCCGGACGACTCACGAACCGCCAGACGAAAGCGCGAGATGTGCGTCAGGCGGACCCACCTTCGGTGGGTGCCCCAAGATCGGTCGGCCGCGCCGGAACCGTGTTGTCAACACGATGAGGACAGCCGCCGGTCGAGCTTCGCAGCAGCTGGCGCGCAGATCGCACTCGCAGGCAGCGGGCTCGTGACAGTCCGGGAAGCGGGGGTTGACGGCAAATCCATGCGCCGGCAGGAGGCGCCAACGCGAGGAGGTTGAAGCCGCCGCAATCCTAGACCCGGGGGTATGCGCGCCCCAAGAGAACTCCGCTCGAAACGCCGCCCGGATACGCCGACGTTCCCCGGCGAGTGGACGCAACACGCGCGGCGCCGCGGCGGGTGGCCGCGGCGCCGCAGGGCGTTGGTGCGTCAACGTGTCAGCGCGTCAGTGCGCCGTCGCGCCCGCCGGAGCGGCGGCGAACGCCACCGCAGCGCCGTCGTCCTGCGCGACCACCTTCACGCGCGACTTCGCCACGAGCGTGTAGATGGCGGGGACCAGGAACAGCGTGAAGCCCGTGCCGATGATCATGCCGGTCACCAGCGTGATGCCGATGCTGTTGCGCGCACCCGCGCCGGGTCCGTGCGCGAAGATGAGCGGCAGGTGGCCGAACACGGTCGCGGCCGTGGTCATCAGGATGGGACGCAATCGCGTCCCCGCCGCCTCGATCGCGGCTTGCGCCTTGTCCAGTCCGGTCTCCTGCAGGTGGTTCGCGAACTCCACGATCAGGATGCCGTTCTTGGCCACCAGCCCCACCAGCGTGATGAGCCCGATCTGGCTGTAGATGTTCAGCGACGTGAAGCCGAGGAACGTGAACAGCAGCGCACCGGAGACGGCGAGCGGTGCCGAGCCGGTCATGATCACGAA
>CAIXRL010000391.1 GCA_903921835.1 Candidatus Eiseniibacteriota bacterium
CCGCTTTTCGGCCGGTGAGCACGTACGCGCTGTCCAAGGCAGCGGCGGACCGGCTCGCCGCCGCGTACGGTGAGACGCACGACCTCGACGTCGTGCGCGCGCGGCCGTTCGGGCACGCGGGTCCGGGTCAGACGCCGCGGTTCGTGATCGCGGCGTGGGCGCAGCAGATCGCCGGGATCGAGGCCGGCCGCGCCGAGCCCGTCCTGCGCGTGGGCAATCTCGACGTCGTGCGCGACCTCTCGGACGTGCGTGACATCGTCCAGGGCTACTGCGCGTTGATCGAGCGCGGTGTGCGCGGCAGCGTGTACAACCTCTGCCGCGGCGAGGGCGTGCGGCTCTCGGGTGTCGTCGAGCAACTGGCCGCGATGGCACGCGTGCCGGTGCGCGTCGAGGTGGACCCCGCGCGGCTACGGCCCGCGGATCTGCCCTACCTGGTGGGCGATCCGTCGAAGATGGCGCGCGAGTGCGGCTGGCAGGTTACGCGGCCCTTCGCCGAGACGCTCGGCGACGTGCTGGAGGAGTGGCGCGGACGCGCGTGAGGCGCGCGGCAGGGCGGGGTCGCTTCACCCGGCCGGCCCGCTCCCGAGTACACGCGGGAAGAAGTCGCCGGCGTCGAACTCGGTCGGCGAGGCCTCGATCGCCTGCGCGTACTCGAGCGCCGAGAACGCGTGGGCGCAGCGTGGTTCGATGAGCAGCATGTCACCCGTCTCGAGGATCACTTCCGCGCGCTCGCCGCTGTCCATGTCCTCGAACAACCCGCGCAGGCGGCCCTTGATGACGTAGAGGCTCTCGCGTTTCTTCTCGTGGTAGTGGTTCGCGCGCCACGCGCCGGTGCCGGCGAGGAACTCCAGGTAGGCGATGAACCGCCACGGGCCGCCATTGAAGACAGGTGCGGCCTCGCCGGCCGGATGCGTACGCCGTCGAGCACGGGCGCCCCCGGCGGCCGGTCGAGCACGGGCAGCCGCCGGATTGCGACCTTCGCGAGCATCGTGCGCGTCAGCCGTTCTTCGGTTCCCAGACGTCGGCGAGCACGCAATCCCACGGGAACTTGAACTCGTCGGCCGCGTCGTAGACGTGGCTCTGGCAGTTCACGACCAGGACCTCGGGCTCGCTGAGTGCCTTCCAGCCGTGCATCAGGCGCGGCGGGATCCTGATCAGGCGCGGACGCAGGGTGCCGAGGAAGAAGCAGTTCACGTGGCGGAACGTCGGCGACTCGGGCCGCAGGTCCGCGATCGAGACCTGCAGCTTGCCGCGCGTGACGGCGAAGTGGTCGGTGTGGATCTGGTGCAGGTGCCAGCACTTCACCACGCCGAAGTCGGTGGCGCTCTGGTAGATGTGCTCGCACGCGTCGAAGCCGTCCTTCATCCACGGCTTGCTGTACAGCTCCGTCACCTCACCACGGCCGTCGAGGTGCACGGTGAGGTCGCGCACGAGCACGCCGTCGATGGTGGCCTTGTTGGGGGGCTGGACCTTGAACTCGAGGCTCTTCAGCCATTCAACCGTGACTTCGTTGGCTTTCATCGGGAGCTCCATGCGGGCGTGGGATGGTTGGACGGTTGGACGAACGGCGCGAGTACATATCAGGTCGCCGGGCGCGTGGCAATCGGCGCGACGGGGCGATCTCCCGGCAGCTACCTTCCTTCCTCCAGTTTCAGTTCATCGAACAACGCCGTGCCCGTGCCCTTCACCTGGGCGACGACGTAGGCTGTCCCGGCGGGGTCGGGTTCGGCGGTGAACGCGTAGCTCACGCGCTGCCACCTGCCTGTGCCCGGCTCCCAGGGCAGGCATCGCGAGTGGAAGACTCCAGCCAGAACCCACTCGACGTAGATGCGGGACTCGACGCCGGGCGGTGCCTTGATCCAGGCGCTGAAGCGGTACGTCCTCCCGCCAAGGAGCGGCGTGCCGCGCTGCACGGCCAGCGGCGTCACCGCGTCACCGACGCCGGTGAGGGCAAGCGAGTGCCTGCCACCGTGTGCTTCGTCGCTCAGCGACGCCGTGAAGGGCAGGCTGCCCTCCCAGCCGTCGGGCACACGGTCACCATCCCGGTCCGCTTCGAAGCCGGGATTGGCGACCAGGTTGCCCGGCTCGCGCAGTCGTGACGGATCGGCCGCGGCTGGCGGGTTTCTCCACTCACCGGAGAAGTCCACGCGCGGGTCGGCAAAGCCGTCGTTGTCGCTGAGCGCGGCCACGCCGTGCCCGGCCAGTCCCAGCCTCGCTGTCTGCCCGCTCACCGGCACGTGGCCATTCTCGAACAATCGTTTGAGCCTGGCAGTCTTCAGACCAGGCACCCTGACCGTGGCCGCAACGCTGTCCGCGCCCTCGTTGACCAGGATCACGTAGTCGTGCCCGCCGAACCGCTTGTGCGCGAGTCGCACGCCACGGCGGGGCTGCAGGAGCTGCGCGGCAGCGGTGTCGTGGCGCGTTTCGCTTGCCAGCACGTCCTGCAGCGCGGCCAGCTCGCTGACGAGCGATTCCAGTTCCGAGCGGAAGCGGGATGGCTTTCGGGTCAGGTACGTGCCCCAATACAGGATGCCGTTCGCACCATGAACGATGGCCTGGTAGGCCATGAAGCGCGATTCGTGCGGCGTGGGCAGGATGGCGGCCGTCTCCTGGCCGGCCCGCCTGGACAGATCCGCCCACCCGAATCCCTGAAGCACCATGAAGACCGGCTTCTTGCCGTTGACCGCGCGAATGGCCTTGTCGCATTCGTCCCCGACGACCGCGATCGTCTTGTTGGGCAGGTCGGACTGGGCCTGAGGTTCGGGCACCGGGTAGATGTCCACGCCCCCGATGTCGGTCGCGCGGTTCCAGCGCGACAGCTCGGCAATCGTGTTGCGCGGGGCGTGATTGGTCCAGAGGGGCCGCTGCGGGTCGAGCGCGCGCAGGAAGGCGTAGCCGGCGAGGCACGCGTCGGCGTTGCGGCCACTCCAGACCGGCTCGTCCATGCTTTCCCAGAGCAGCAGGGCAGGGTGCGCGCCGACGCTGCGCACCAGTTCGGTCAACTGCTGGCGCTTCCTGTCGGCGTCCGTGGAGAAGTCGAGCAGGGTGTCGGCGCCGAACCAGGCTTTCATCCCGTGGGACTGCACGTGGTCGAGCAGGTGCCTCATCGTCGCGGGTGGCCCTTCGGGCATCTGGCACAGGTTGAACCCGGCGCGCGCGAGGCGGCTCATGGCCGCATCGGTTCTGGGGGCCTCATAGATTCCGATGGGGAAGAACGGCTTGCCCTGGACGATCAGCATGTTGTCGCTCTTCCGCACGGCGACCAGCGGGGCGGAGGCGGACGACGAGTTTCCCGGCGCGGCCGCGATGCGGCGCCCATTGCCGATCGGGGCGGCGAGTGCCGTCGCGGAGATGGCGACGAGCAGGGCGAAGGTGGTCAGGCGCAGGCCCGGTCTCCTGTGTTGGCAGCCGATTCGCGGAAGCTCATTCCGGTGCATGGCAACTCCGACGTCGCGGGCCGGACCCTGTCCCGCTCCGCTTCCGGGGGGCGGGCACCGCGCGCTCAGGGGCCCGGTGCCGCCGGCTGGCCGTACTCCTCGATCCACGCCGCGACGACGTCCGCCGGATAGCCGCGGTGGAAGTGGCGCATCCACGGATAGGCGGGGGTGCGGGCAGCCTCGCGCAGCTTCACTTCGGAAGTGGCGCAGAGGCGCTTGGCCGGCACGCCGCCCACGACCGTATCCGCCTCCACGTTCTTGGTCACCAGGCTGTGGGCTCCCACCAGCGACCGCGTGCCGATACGCACGCCGGGCATGATGCAGACCATGGTGGCGACCACCGCGAAATCCTCGACCGTCACGCCGACGTGAAAGCCGTCGCTCGGCGGGTGCGGGTCGTTGGTGAACACGGTGTAGGGAAAGATCCAGACGTAGTTGCCGATCGTCGTGAGATGGCCGATGTGCACGTTGCTGTGCGTGCGCACGTAGTCGCCGATGGTGGCGTGGCCCTGGAAGTCGCACAACGTGCCGATCTGCAGGTTGATGCCCGCGACGAGTCTTTCGCGGACGGTGACCCGGTGACCGGTGCGCAGTTCGGGACCGAACGTCGAGCCCTCGTAGAAGACCGAGTGGGAGCGGATGAGCGACTGGGCTCCGATGACGAGTGGCTTGCCCTCCGCGAGCGGCGTCGGATGGCCGATGACGCAATGGCTTTCGATGGTCACGTCGTCGCCCAGGACGACGTTGTCATGCACGATGGTGAAATCGCCGATGGTGACGTTCTTCCCGATGCGTGCCGTGCGCGAGACGCTGGCCATGGGGCCGATACTCATGCTCGTATTCCTCCTCGCCGCGGGGCGGCGCCTGAAGTCGGATCTGGCCTCGGGCATTGGTCCGGACGATTCATGAACCGCGAGCCGGGAGTGCGGGACGGGCGTCAGACGCAGGTAGATCGGCCGGTCGAGTTTCGCGGCGGGTGGCGCGCGGATCGCGCTCGCTGGCCGCGGGCTCATGAATCGTCCAGATTGGACCACGAGGCACGCTAGCGGCGTACGCGCGGGCATGTCAATCGCTGCGCCACGGCATCGCCACCTCCTCCAACGCCACTCTCCGCGGTGCATGAGAAGCATCGCGATGGTGTACCCTCCGCCCCAACTCGCCCGGTCCGCGACGGTGGTGAGTTCGGCGAGGCCCGGGCGAGCGAGCGCGCCCCCGCGCTGCGCCCGAACAGGGTGAGGGGCGCGCTCCGGGAGCGCCGGTGGCTGCGCCTGCAGGACGCGGCGGCGGGCATGGTTGCGGCGGGCCGTGCATGGCTGGAACCCGCTCGACTGCCGGATTCGTGGCCACGCGGGGAGCGATCGGGATGTGACTCGCTCCGCGGTGCGTCCGCACCGTTGACCCGGAGACTACTGGCACCATCACAACCGGGCGGCAGGCGTGGTCGCCTGGCCAGCCGGGCGCAGAGAAGGACGCAAACGCATCGCGCGGGGGGACATGAGCGAGGAACGGGTCTCGGCCGGTCTGGGTCGGCGGCTGGTCGCCAACACGATGCATGCCGCCACCGGACGCGCGGTCGCGGCTGGCGTCGCGGCGAGCCTGGCGCTGGATCGCGTGCTGCCGGCGGCGAGAGGGCTCACTGCCTGGGCCTTGCGGTCGCTACTGAGCGGCGTCGGGGCTACTGCAGCCGCCATCGTGCTGGTCGCCACCAGGTACTTCGACTGGCGCGCGGCCCGCATGCTGCTCCTGTCACATGTCACCCCGCGGGCGGGGAACGGGAGGCAGGCTTGATGCTGCCTGGTGTGATCAACCTGCGCGCGAAGATCTCACGTGAGCGTGCGATCGGCGACCTCCCCGGGAAGTGGTGCGAGTCCGGTGAGCGTGCGTCGTCATGAGAATCACCTTCGTGTTGCCGTTCGCGTACTTCACGGGTGGAGTGCGGGTCGTGATCGACCACGCTTCCCGCCTGCGAGCACGTGGCCACACCACCACCACGGTGTTTCCCTGCCTGCCTTACTGGTTCCAGGACGCCCGGGGCGTGCATTCGGGCCTCCGCCCCTGGCTCGGGGGCTTGCGGCGCAATCTGCTGAGGGGCGGGCTCACGCCCGGCCAGCCGGTGCGGGGAGAGATGCAGCGCGTGCCGTGGGTGGATGCCGCATTCCTCCCAGACGCCGACGTGGTCGTGGCGACAGCGTGGCCCACGGCGTACTCGGTGGCGCGCCTGCCGCGGGCGAAGGGCGTTCCGTGCTACCTGGTCCAGCACCGCGAGATTGACAGCGGTCCGGTGGCCCGGGTGGACGCGACCTACCGCCTGCCGCTGCACCGAATCGCGATCTCTCATGACACCCAGCGGCGCCTCCGATCCGAAGTGGGTGTCGAGGTCGAGGACGTGGCCGCCGGTGGGACCGATGTCGCGTTCTGGTCGGGTGGCGGGGTGCCTGCCGCCGGGCGCGCGGGTGTGCTGATCCCGCTCCACGATGGTGAGCGCAAGGGCGCGGCGGACGGCATCTCGGCACTCGCGCGCGTGCATCGAGCCAGGCCCGACGTGCCGGTGCGGGCGTTCGGGCCCCGGCGGCGCCGGGATGTCCCCGCCTGGATCGAATACGTCGAGCGTCCGAGCGACGTGGACCTCCGGGCGCTCTATGTGCGCTCTCGTGTGTTCGTCTTTGCCAGTCGTTTCGAGGGTTTCGGGTTGCCACCACTCGAGGCGATGGCCGCGGGGTGCTGCGTCGTGAGCACGCGGGTGGGGGCGGTGCCGGATTTCGCGCAGGACGGAGAAACCGCGCTCCTGGTGGAGCCGGGCGACGTCGAGGGGCTTGCGGAGCGCGTGCTCCAGGCGCTCGGGGACGAGCCGCGAGCCGCCCGCATTGGTGCGTGTGCGGCGGAGGCCGCTCGCGCTCACGATCTCGATCGTTCGACCGACGCCTTTCTGGCGGCGCTCGAGCACGCCGTGGCGGCTGATCGCCGGAGGGTTTAGACCCCGGGCGCCGATCCCGGCCAGCGTGAGCAGGAAGGCCGGGCCCGCGGCGCTTGGCGGTCGGCGTCGCGGGTCGGCCGGTTGACCGGCCCCCATCCCAACGCATAATCTGTCCCGCCGATTCCAACGTGACTCGCGCGTTCGATCTTCCTCTCCGCAGGGCGCTGGCCGTGCCATGGCCCCGGCGCGCGGCGAAAGGACCATTCCGTGTACAACATCACCGTCGTGGGCAGCGGTTACGTCGGCCTCGTGACCGGCGCCTGCCTGGCCGACTTCGGCAACAACGTGATCTGCGTGGACAACGATGCCGCCAAGGTCGAGCGCATGAAGGCGCTCGAGCTGCCCTTCTTCGAGCCCGGCCTGCCCGAGATCGTGGAGCGCAACTTCAACGAGGGCCGGCTCGAGTTCTCGGCCGACCTCGCCGGCTCGATCCGCCGCTCCAAGGTGGTGTTCATCACCGTGGGCACGCCGCCGCGCGCCGACGGCAGCGCGGACACCAGCCAGATCTACGCGGTGGCCAAGGTCGTGGCACAGAACCTCGACGGCTACAAGCTCATCGTGCAGAAGAGCACCGCGCCCGTGGGCACCGCGCGCGAGCTGTACACCTGGATCCGCAAGTGGGCGAAGCGCGGCGCGGAGTTCGACGTCGCCTCCAACCCCGAGTTCCTGCGCGAGGGCTCGGCGCTCGAGACGACCATGCGTCCCGACCGCGTCGTGATCGGCGCGGAGTCGAAGAAGGCGATCGACATCCTCAAGAAGATCCACGACCCGCTGTTCCTGATCGAGACGCCCATGGTGGTCACGGGTCTCGAGACGGCCGAGCTCATCAAGTACGCCTCCAACTGCTTCCTCGCCACCAAGATCACGTTCATCAACGAGATGGCGAACCTGTGCGAGGCACTGGGCGCCGACGTGCAGATGGTGGCCAAGGGTCTCGGCATGGACCGTCGCATCGGGGGCAAGTTCCTGCACGCGGGCCCGGGCTACGGCGGCAGCTGCTTCCCCAAGGACACGCACGCGCTGTCGGCGTTCGCGAGGAAGGCGAAGGTCAAGAGCAGCATCGTGGACGCGGTCATCGCCGCCAACGAGCACCAGATGAACCTGATGGTCGACAAGATCTGCGCCGGCATCGGCGCGCCGCGCGGCAAGCGCGTGGCGGTGCTGGGCCTGTCGTTCAAGCCGAACACCGACGACCTGCGTGCCGCGCCGGCGCTGCACATCATCGCGGGGCTCAAGCGCCGCGGCGTGAAAGTGTGCGCGTTCGACCCGGTCGCGATGGCCAAGGCCGAGGAACTGCCCGAGATGCGTGGCGTCACGCTGGGCGCCGACCCCTACGACGCGGCGCGTGGTGCGCATGCGATCGCGATCGTGACCGAGTGGAACGAGTTCCGCGGCATGGACCTGGCGCACCTCAAGCGCGTGATGAAGAAGCCCGTGTTCGCCGACCTGCGCAACATCTACAACCCGGACGAGGTCACGGCCGCCGGCTTCACGCACATCGGCGTCGGCAAGGGCCGCCCGGCTGCGGCAGGGAAGCCCGCGCGCAAGGCCGCGCGCAAGCCGGCATGAGGACCGCGTGATGCAGGAGCTTTCGCTCGGCGGCCGCCGCGTGCTCGTGACCGGTGGCGCCGGGTTCATCGGCTCGAACTTCGTCCACCGGCTGCTCGCGCTCCATCCGGACGTGCACGTCGTCGTGCTCGACGCGCTCACGTACGCCGGCCGCCGCGAGAACCTGGACGGAGTGCCCGCCTCGAGCCTGACGTTCGTGCACGGCGACATCCGCGACCCGAAGGCCGTGGCCACCGCCATGGCCGGCTGCGAGTTCGTGCTGAACTTCGCCGCCGAGTCGCACGTGGACCGCTCCATCGAGACGCCGGGCGAGTTCATCCAGACGGATGTCTACGGCGTGTTCGTGCTGTGCGAGGAGGCGCGCCGCGTCGGCGTGAAACGTTTCGTGCAGGTCTCGACCGACGAAGTGTACGGCGAGGTGCTCGAGGGGTCCTCGACCGAGGACTGGCCCCTGAACCCACGTTCGCCCTACGCGGCGAGCAAGGCCGGCGGCGACCGGCTGGCGTACGCCTACTGGTGCACGTACGGGCTGCCGGTGGTGGTGACGCGCTGCTCGAACAACTACGGGCCGCGCCAGTACCCCGAGAAGCTCGTGCCGCTGTTCGTCACCAACGCCATCGACGACGAGCCGCTGCCCGTGTATGGCAGCGGGCTCAACCGGCGCGACTGGCTGCACGTGGACGACCACTGCGACGCGCTGCTCACGCTGCTGACGTTCGCGGGCGTGGAGGGCGAGACGTTCAACATCGGCGCGCAGCACGAGCTGGACGTGCTCACCATCACCGCCACCCTGCTGCGGCTGCTCGACAAGCCGGGCACGCTCATCCGCTACGTCGAGGACCGGCCGGGACACGACCGGCGCTACGCCGTGGATTCGAGCAAGCTGACCCGCGTCACGGGCTGGACACCGCGTATTTCATTCGAGGAGGGCATCGTGCAGACCGTGCAGTGGTTCCGCGCCAACGAATCGTGGTGGCGTCCGATCAAGCAGGGCGACTTCCGTGTCTACTACGAGCGCATGTACGGCCAGCGCAGGGTGCTGGCTGGGGGGCAGGGGTGAGGGGGCTCTGGAGCGCGCCGGAACTTGCGCTCGTGCTCCTGCTGAGCGCCGGCCCCGCGGGCGCGGGACAGGGAGACACGGTTCCCGCGGTCGATCCCGGCATCAGTGCGCACACGCCGACGACGTTCACTTCGGGTTCCGGATTCGCCGCGCCGCAACGTGGCCCGGTGGATCCGGCGGACTACATCGTGGGTCCCGGCGACTGGTTTCAGCTCAGCCTGTATGGTCCGGTCTCGCGTGAACTGTCGATCGTTGTCGGCCCCGAAGGGACGCTCTTCCTGCCGGGCATCGGCATGGTCCCGCTCGCGGGAGCGACGCTCGTGCAGGCCCGCGCGCGGATCGAGAAGCAGGTGGCGACGCAGTTCCGCGGTGTGCACGTCGAGGTCCAGCTCTCCAACGTGCGTCGCATGCAGGTCGCGCTGGCGGGGCAGGTGAAGAAGCCCGGGCCGGTCGAGGTTCCTGGCTACGTTCGCATTGCCGACATGCTCGACAGCGACCTGCTGCTGGCGGGCGCCTCCACGCGCAACGTGATCATCGAGCGCCCGGGCGTGTCGGGCGGCGCGCGCTTCCTGCGCGCCGATCTCGAACGCGCACGCCGCATCGGCACCGGCGTCGGTAATCCGTTCCTGCTCGACAACGATGTCGTTCGCGTTCCCATGGCGACCGCGTTCCTGACCATCGAAGGAGCTGTCGCCAACCCGGCCCGGTACGAGTTCGTGGACGGCGACAGCCTGAGCACGATCGTTGCGCTTGCAGGCGGCGCTCTGCCCTCGGCCATCGACGACATTCTGCTCGTGCGCTTCCGAACGGCTACCACCGTGGACACCGTGCGCCTTTCGCTGGCGGACATGCGCTCGGGTGCGCGGAACCCGATGCTCCACGAGGGCGACCACGTCTTCCTGTATTTCCAGCCCCAGTACCACGAACTCCACCGCGCCATGGTGTACGGCGAGATCGCGCGCCCGGGACCGTATCCGCTGGAGCCGGGGCGCACGCACATGTCCGCGCTCATCGCGGCCGCGGGCGGATTTCTGCCCGATGCCGACCTCGCGACGCTGCGCGTCTTTCGCGCCAGCTCGCCGGCCCGCGAGCCCGACCCCGAGCTGGACCGCCTGTCCAGGCTTTCGCGCAACGAGATGACCGCCTCGGAGTACGAAGTGCTTCGCGCGCGCCTGAGCGCACGGCGCGAGGATTATCGCGTCAGCTGGGACCGCCTGCGCCAGTCGCTGGACCTCGACCTGGTCATCCAGGACGGCGACGTCGTGCGGGTCGACCGGGTGATGCCGTCCGTTCGAGTGGACGGCGAGGTGCGCCGACCGGGCGTGGTGCAGTTCACGGAGGGCCGCGGCGTCGACGAGTACCTCAGACTGGCTGGCGGCTATTCCGACCGCGCCGCCCGCCGCCAGGTCCGCGTCACGCGCGCGGTCACGGGGCAGACCATTCTCGCGCGCGATGTTTCGTCCGTTTCGCCGGGCGACCTGATCTGGGTGCCCGAGCGCGGGGACCAGTCGCTCTTCCAGCAGACGCAGACCACGATCCTGGTGCTGGCGCAGATCGCGACCGTGATCATCGCCATCCGCAGGTGAGCCCGAGGCCCCATTGAACCCCAGCGCCTTCGACTTTTCGGTCGTTCTCCAACGGTTCGCCCCGCACGTCCGCGCCGCTGCCGTGAACGCTGTGGTGGCCGCGGTGGCCATCTACGGACTGACCTTCCTGATGCCGAGCTGGTATCGCTCTGTGGCCGTGCTGCTTCCTCCTGAGGAGACCGACCAGATGAGCTCGGGGCTCTCGGTCCAGCGGTTCCTCTCGCACATGCCGACGCTGGGCATGCTGCCGAACTACTACACTCCGGCGGACATTCACCGCGCCATCCTGATGAGCCGAACGGTGCAGGAGGAAGTGATTCGGCGCTTTGACCTGATGAAGGTGTATCACCAGAAGTCGATGGAGAATGCGGTGCTCGAGTTCCGGCATCACGTCAGCGCGACGCTCAATCCCGACGGCACCATCTCGGTCATGGCCGAGGACCGTTCGCAGGACCGCGCCGCGGCAGTCGCCAACTCGCTCGTTCAGGAACTGGACCGGTTCAACGTCGAGCGCCGCAACGTGCAGGCGAGAAGAACGCGATTGTTCTTCGCGCGCCGTGCCGCGGAGGCCGACTCGTTGGCGCGCGTGAGCGAACACGCATTGAAGACCTACCAGGAGACCCATCGGGTCGTCGTGCCGATCGAGGCCGAGGCTTCAGCTGCCGAGCCGCTCGCGGACCTGATGTCCCGCGAGATGGGGCTCGAGGTGCGGTTGCAACTCATTCGCTCGTACCTGAGCGAATCGAGTCCCGAGGTCATCCAGGTTCGCAGCGAGCTGGAGCAACTGCGTGCCCAGTTGACGCGCATGCCCGGAGTCCAGAACGAGCTCGGCCGGCTCGTGCGGGACGTGCGGCTGTACCAGCAGCTCTACACGCTCCTCAGCGCGCAGCTCGAGGACGCACGCCTGCGCGAGACCCTGAATACTCCAACGATCACCGTACTGGACCCGGCGTATCCGACGGAGAAGCGCGTCCGCCCGCGGCGGATCGTGTGGGCTGCCGCTGGAGCCCTTGCCGCAGGCCTCGTGACCCTGCTCATGCGGGAGCGCGTGTCCCTGGCGTACGATCGCCCGCGGCGCCTAGACGCGGACCCACGCGCAATGTGAGCGAACGCCCGTGGAGTAGCGTGGATGTCCGAAGGGCGCGTGCGGGGCCGACAGGAGCGATTGCAGGCGAGTGCCGGCGCGCACGAAGTGGGCCGTCGTGGTTCCAGCGCGTCTTGGGCCGTGGATACTGCCTCGCGGGGCGGGAGCAGGAGCCTGGACGCCTGCGCGAGCTTGCGGGCCAGCCCGGCGATCAGGAGTCAGACCCCGATGGCGTGGAAGAGACGCGAGGGCTTGTGGCGCGCCGAGGTCGTTCTCGGAATCCGCACGACTGCGTGGGAAGCGACGACGTCGCAGGCCGTCGCCCACCCCGGCGAGGTTCGTGATCACGGCGGTGAGGAAGCGCTCGTCAGGTGCGAGAAACGACTCAGTCGGCCGCTGCGACGAGGCCCTTGACCGGGAGATCGGCGGGCTCGCCTGCACCGTGATAGATGCCGAGTAGCCACCAGAACAACAGGTGGTAGAGGTTTCCCGTCAGTGTCGGTTCGAACAGGGAGTTCAGGACGCCGAGCATCAGCGTGGCGCGCATGGCAGTCGCCGCGGCGCGGGTGCCGGGGATGCCCGCCAGCCTCCCGGAGGCGGCCCACAGCGCGGCGATCATCCAGAACCAGGCCAGCAACCCCAACGGCCCCAGCTCGCCGAACAACGTGAGCGGGAAGTTGTGGGGATCGATACCCTGCAGCGCGTCCTGCTGAAGCCAGCCCTGCCCGAGGCCCACGCCGAACGGCAGGTGGTGGATGCCGCGTTCCAGCGCGGCGCTCCAGATCATGACGCGCGCCAGGATGCTGTCCTGGCTTTGCGCGTTGGTGAACCGCGAGAACAGGGCCTGGCCGAGCGGCAAGAAGGCGATCGCGCAGGCCCCGATCGCTACCGCGGCCAGCAGCCGCCACGGTACGCGCCGGCCGGAGAAGCCGAACATCGCCAGGCAGACGATCGACATCGCGAATCCGCCCCGCGAGAGCGTGAAGAACATGTTCGTGAGGCTGCCCACGATGATGCCCAGCACGAGCTGCCGACGGCGCGGTTGCTCGATGGACTCCTGGTACAGGAGCAGCAGTGCCGGCAGGCAGAGCACCATGACGGCTGCGACGTAGTTGGACGATCCCCAGGGCAACCGCGAGAGATACGTTCGAAGCAGAATACTGCGGAACACGGGCACGCCGCTCTGGGCGGTGCGAAGGACGAGCGTTGTGACGGTGATGGAGACGAAGATCGCCGGGCCCCACAGTACCGCGGCGCGACCGAACCGCCTTGCCGCGCGTCGCGCGACCTCGAAGGCGAGCAGGCCGACCACGTAGACCTTGAGTGCGCCACCGTAGCGATACAGGCTGATCGCGGCGGGCAGGCTCAGTAGCGACACCGCGAGGAAGGCGAGGTAGCGCAACTCGACGGGCTGGAGCACAATGCGGAGTCGGTGGCCGTCGCGCAGTGCCGACATCGTCATCAATGCAACGATCGCGAGGACGAGCGCCTCGAAGTGCTGGAGGGGCAGGTAGATGTAGGCGCTCATGCTCACCGGCACGAGCCAGAAGATCGCGAGGGGCATCTCGACCAGGGCGATCCCCAGGAGCCCACACGAACCAGCGCCCACGAACAGGAGCGACACGGGATCCCTGAACCCACGCAGGCCCACCAGCGCGACCACAGCGCATACGATCGCCGCGGGCAGTATGAATCGGAGCCGCTGTAACGACGAGGAAAGGATGCCGAGCTGGAGCGCCATAGAGCGCTGAGGATAGGGGCAGAGCTCGGAGTCGGCAAACACACGGCCAAGGGATCGCGGGCGTCATGAGCGCGCAGGACCGCTCATCATGGAGGTTCTCTACCTCTCGGCGCCCTTCCCGTGGCCGCCGAACCGCGGCGACCGACTCACTGGCTACCAGATGATCCGCGCGCTCTCGCGCGGCGACGAAGTGACACTCGCCTCCTTCACGGATGGGTGCGAGGAACTCCGGGGTGCCAAAGCGGTCCGGGCATTGTGCAGGCGCGTCGAGACCGTGCACCTTTCGGCCCGCAGTCGTGGGCGCAGGCGTTCGCCGGCCTGTCGCTGCCGCAGCCGTCGCAGGTGAGCTACCACGGCTCGGCCGCGATGCAGAAGCTTGTCGACCGCCAGTTGGCCGAGTAGCGGCCCGATGCGGTGTTCGTGCAGCTCTTCCGCAGCATGGCCGCTCGCTTCCATTCCAGCCCGCGCTGGGGGCTCTGGGCATGCGCTGGGAGCGGCGCCGCGCGGTCGCGCCAACAAGCTTGCCGTCACGCGCGGTTTCCGCGAGAGCTGGGTGTGTTCGGACGTGGCCGCGCGTGACCTCCGATCGCGCGGCGCTCGCAATGTGGTCGTCGTGCCTCACGGGGTGGACGAGCAGTTGTTCGAGCGAAGGCTGGCGGCGTCCTCGTCGGAACGCGTGACGTTCCTTGGGAACCTCAGCGTTCCACACAACGCAACGTGGACGCCGCTGTGTTCCTGGCGCGCGAGATCTGGCCGCGCATCAGGGCCGAGCGGCCATCGGCCTCGCTCGAGACCGTCGGGGCGGATCCGCTCCCGGCGGTCCGAGCGTTGGGCGGCCTAGCGGGCGTGCATGTCACCGGGGCGGTGCCACCGCTGATGCCTGTCTGGGATCGCTCGCGCCTGCTGCTGGCGCCCCTGCGCTATTCGGCCGGCATCCAGAACAAGGTGCTCGAGCCGATGGCCGTGGGTGTGCCGGTGGCCCCTCCGGGAGACCGGTCGCGCCCCGACCCTCGTGGGTTCGTCCCTCGTTCCGGAGCCCGATAGGCCCTCGAGTTCGTGTCAGACGCCGAGCGCCAGCGGCAGCCACACGCTGCGGCGCGTCGAGTGCGGCGGGTCGCAGCGTCACCGTGGATCGGCTATGATGCCGACCACGCATCGAGCGTCGTGCAATCCAACTGGTCAGGGTCACTCGGCAATGGCATTTGCGACAGTTTCGTCCTCTCGTGTGGCCAGGGTGCGGAATGACGGGTCTCCTCGCACCGAGGGTCGTGAGGGGGGGGGCCGCGCTCCGGCGCCGTCGGGGAGCCCGCTCCTCCACGATCCGGTCGCAGTCGCATGATTGATTCCGCCCCGACGGTTGGATCCGAGCCGGGAGCGTCTCGTGCCGCGCCCAAGGCGAGCGCCGTCATCGTGGCCTATCGCAGCGAGAGCTGCCTGGTGCGCGTGCTCGAAAACCTGGAGCCGCTGGCGCGCCGGAGGTGGCTCGAGGTCATCGTGGTGGACAACGCGTCCCCGGACGGCTCCGCTGCGCTCGTGGAACGTGAGTTCCCGTGGGCCAGGCTGGTTCGGCTTCCACGCAACGTGGGCTTCGCGGGCGGGGTCAACGCGGGCCTCCGCCAAGCTCGCGGAGACTTCTTCGCCCTCGTCAATCCGGATGTCGAGCTGCCTCCCGGGACCCTGCCAGGGTTGGTGGATTACCTCGGACAACATCCCGGTGTCGCGGCCGTCGGACCGGTGGTGCTGAGGCCGTCGGGTGAGCTGGAGCCCACCGCCGCAGCCCGTCCGACCTTCGCGAACCAGGTGGTCATGACGTTCGGGCTCTTCCTTCTCGGGCGCTGGGTGCCGGCGTGGCGATCGCCGGTAGTGTTGCGAGCGCCACGGGCCCCGTTGGCCGTGGACGTCGTGACCGGCTGCCTGATGGTCTTTCCGCGCTGGGCGTACGAGCGGGTCGGTCCGTTCGACGAGGATTACTTCATGTACGTCGAGGACGTGGACTGGTGCGTGCGCGCTCGCGAGGCCGGATTCGCAGTGCACTACGTGCCGCACCTGCACGTCGTGCACGATCGCGGACAGGGCGGTGCGAACGCCAGCCTCACGCCGATGGACGGCGATGCGAACGTCGAGCTCTACTTCCGCAAGCATCGAGTGCCCCACTCACCGCTCGCACTGCGCTGGCTGCGGCGGGTGCGTCACCTCACCTGCGGCGTATGGCTGCTCGGGCGGTGGGCTGCGGGACGACGCGGCGCGAACAGAGAGGCGCTGAGGCACTGGCTGGCGTTCACAGCCTCGTTCCGGCGCACGGCGCCGAGGGTGGAAACGTGACTCCCGCCGCCCGGGAAGCTCAGTCGGCAGATGCGGGAGTCGCAGTGGTACTGATTGCCCGCGACGAAGCAGCGCGGATCGAACGCTGCCTCTCATCGCTCACATGGGTCGACGAGATCGTGGTCGTCGTGGACGATCGAACCACAGACGAAACCGCCGCCATCGCGCGGCGTTTCACGGGTCTCGTGTTCGTGCGCCCGTTCGTGGACTATGCCGCCCAGCGCCAGTGGGGCCAGGAGCAGGCCCGCAGCGCCTGGATCCTCTGGATCGATTGCGACGAGGTGGTATCGCCGGCGCTGGCCCTCGAAGTCCGGGAGGCTAGCTTGCGGCCCGGGTTCGGAGCCTTCCGCGTACCACATCTCGACTACATGTTCGGCCGCTGGATCCGTCACGGGGGCTGGTATCCGCAGTACCATCTGCGACTGTTCCGGCGCGCGGGTGCGACCTGGACGAGTCCCGTGCACGAGGCCCCGAGGGTGACGGGCGGGATCGGGACGCTGAGGGAGGCCGTGCTCCACTTTTCGCACGCGCGGGTCAAGGACTGGGTCAACAAGATGGCCCACTACACCACGCTCGAGGCCGATATGCTTCATCGCTCAGGAGCGCGCTCCGGAGTACTGCGCCTGCTGATCGAACCGCCCGCGTACTTCGGCTACAAGTACTTCGTCCAACAAGGGTGGCGTGACGGGATGCACGGATTGGCGCTCGCGCTGCTTCTGGGATGCTACCGCCTGGTGCGTAACCTCAAACTGTGGGATCTGCAACAGGCCGAACGAGGCCCGCGGGAGTCGGCCAACTGTCCGCCATCGACGCCTCGATCGTAATCGTGAGCTACAACACGCGCGACCTGCTCGCGCGGTGCGTGGCGTCGCTGCCGGCGGCGGCGGCGGGGTTGGCGTTGCAGACGATCGTGGTGGACAACGGTTCCCGAGACGGAAGCCTGGTGGCGGTGCGCGAGCGCTTTCCCGATGTGGTGGCGATCGACTCCGGCGGCAATCTCGGGTTCGCGAAGGCGAACAACCTCGGGTTCGAACGTGCGGTGGGGCGCGTGCGGGTGTGGCTCAACCCGGATTGCGAGATGTCCCCGGGCAGCCTGCGGGCCCTAGTGAGCTATCTGGACGAACACCCCGAGGTCGGTGCGGTGGGGCCGCGCCTCGACTACGAGGATGGCCGGTCGCAACCCTCGGCCCAACGTTTTCCGAGCGCGCTGCGGGTGTTGGTCCATTTCCTCGGCCTTGCACGGTGGGCGCCCCGCCTGCCCGTTGGCATCCGTCGGGTGCTCGGGCGCGTGATGGGTGGTGAGGCCCGCGGGTACCTCGATGCGCTGTCGCCCGGCGACGGGCCGCGCGCGGTGGACTGGGTCTCGGGCGCATGCATCGCCGTGCGCGCCGAGGTGGCGCGTCGCGTCGGGCCTCTCGACGAGGGTTACTTCATGTATTCGGAGGACACGGATTGGTGTCAGCGCGTGCACCAGCATGGATGGGACATCCACTTCGTGCCGACGATCGCCGTCGTCCATCAGGTGGGTGCGAGCGCGCCCAGCAATCCGCTGGTGGTCGAACAGTACTATCGGAGTCTCCTGCGCTATTTCAGTCGCCATCGGCCCGGGAGCTTCTGGGCGATCCGGTCGCTGATGTGCGCGGGTTTCGTGACCCGCGCCTGCGGTCAGGCGCTCGCGAAGCGGCTCGGCGGACGCAGCTGCCAGCCCTGGTGGCGTCTCGCTGTGGCGTGTTGGGATGGCAGCGGCGACAGGGCGCAGCCCGGACCGATCTCCCGCGGGGGAGGCTAGCCCGGAGTATTCATGAGCCCGCGGACTACTAGCGCGATCTGCACGTCATCCGCTGCGAAGCTCGACCGGCCGCTGTCCTCATCGTGTTGACAACACGGTTCCGGCGCGGCCGGCCGATCTTCTTGCGGCTGACGCAC
>CAIXRL010000392.1 GCA_903921835.1 Candidatus Eiseniibacteriota bacterium
CCCTGCCCCGCGGACCTCGCGTCCCTGCCGCGGCCGCTCATCGGCTACGTCGGGCTGCTCTCGCATTTCCTCGATTTCGGCGTGCTGGAGACGCTGCGCCGGAACCGCGCGGGGGGACGGTGGTATTGATCGGGCCGGGCAGTCCCGCCACCGAAGCCGCCGTCGCCGACTTCGCCGCCCGCGAGGGCGTCGCGGTGCTGGGCGCGCGGCCCTACGCGGAGCTGCCGGGCTACGTGCAGGCGCTGGACCTGGGGGTCATCCCGTTCCGGGCGGACGACCCGTTCGTGCAGGGCATCAACCCCAACAAGGTGTACCAGTACCTCGCCGGCGGTGCGCCGGTGATCACCACGCCGGTGCTCGACCTCGAGGCCAGCGCCCCCGATCTGCAGTTCGCGGCGACGGAGGACGAGTGGGCGCGCGCCGTCGGCGTCGCGCTCGCCGCCACCGCCGACCCCGGGCGCAGGCGTTCGCTCGCCCGGGCGCACGATTGGGACGCGCTCGCCGCGCGCATGGTGCGCGAGATCGAGTCGCGGCTTCCGGCCGCCTGACCCCAACCCCGACAGAGCCATGGCCCAGACGAAGCCGAGTCCGAAGCGCGATGCCAAGCCCGAGGCGAAGCCGCACGCACCGATCACGCTGACCACGACGTGGGCGGCGGTCGTGCTCGCGCTGCTGACCGTGCTGTTCTTCCACGACCTGACGCTGGGCGGCAGGACGTTCAGCTCGCCCGACGCGGTCGCGCCCGTGGGCTTCGTGCGCATCGCCGAGAAGATGCTCTACCAGCAGCACGTCTACCCGCTGTGGAACCCGTTCGTCTTCCTCGGCATGCCGTCGTTCGGCTCGGGCGCCTACAACCCGCTCATCTACCCGCCCGACTGGCCGCTCGCGCTGATCGCGAAGGTCGTGCCCATGCCCGAGATGACGTGGCTGCTGATCTACTACTTCTTCGGCGCGCTGTTCTTCTACCTGCTCGCACGCGAGTGGGGTGCGCGCGCGGAGGGCGCCCTGCTGGGCGCGGTCGCGTTCGCCTTCGCGCCCAACCTGGTCGCGGTGGGCGCGCACGGCCACGGCAGCCAGTTGGTCGATTCGGCGTACCTGCCGCTGCTCGTGTGGCTCGCGGCCCGCTGGATGCGGCGGGGCAACCTGTCCGACCTGGGTTGGCTCGCGCTCGCGGGCGGTTTCCAGTTCCTGCGCGGTCACGTGCAGATCTGCTTCTACACCTGGATGGCCGTGGGGCTCTACGCCATGGTCGAGGTCGCCGCGGCGCTGCGCTCGCCCGCGGAGCTGCCCACGCGGATCGTGCGCGCGCTCGGGATCTTCGCCGGCGCGGCGCTGGCGTTCGGCGTGGCAGGTTTCTACAACCTGCCGCTCAAGGACTACGCGCAGTACTCGATCCGCGGCGGCACCGACACCGCAGGGGGCGGCGCCGGCCTGGCGTACGCCACGCAGTGGTCGATGGCGCTGTACGAGCTGCCCGCGATCGTCTTTCCCAACTTCGCGGGTTTCGGCGGCGCGACCTACTGGGGCTCGATGCCGTTCACGGACTACCCCAACGCCTACATGGGCATCGTGGCGGTGCTGCTCGCACTGCCGGCGCTCGCGCTGCGCGGGCGCACGCAGGTGTTCGCGCTGGTGCTGGGCGTGTTCGCGCTGCTGGTCTCCTTCGGCAGCAACTTCCCGCTCTACGGCTTCCTCTACGCCCACCTGCCGTTCTTCAATCGCTTCCGCATCCCCGTGATGATCATCCTGCTCTTCCAGCTCGCGCTCGCGCTGGGCGCCGCGTGGGGGTGGAGTTCGCTGCTGGAGCGCGACCGCTCCAGGGCGCGTCCGCGTGACCCGGCCGAAGCCCTGCTGCTCGCAGGCGGCGCGCTGTTGCTGCTCGCCGGGGTCGTGGTCGCCGCGGGCGGCGAGGGGCTGCGCGGTGGCTACGTCGCCTACGCGCTGGCGCACAAGCAGCCGTTCTCGGCGCAGGCGGCGGGCGCGGCCTTCGACGCCTTCCGCGGCGAGACCGGCCGCATCGTGTTCGTCGGCATCGCCACGGTAGCGCTGGCCTGGCTGGCGCTGCGCGGCAAGCTCGCGCCGGCGCTGGCGAGCGTGCTCGTGGGCGGCCTGCTGCTGTTCAGCCTGTGGCCGATCAGCACGGAGGTGATGGCCGGAGTGATCAGCGATCCCGTCGAGCACAGCATGGACGCCGGCAAGGACGATGTCGTGGACTTCCTCACCGCGCAGGGCGGCTGGGGGGCGTTCCGCGTGTTCGACACCGAGAAGGGCAACCGCCTCGCGGGTTTCGGGATCGCCACGCTCTACGGCTACCACCCGGCCAAGCTCCGGCTGATGGAAGATCTGTTCGCGGGCCAGGCCCTCAACAACCCGCGCTGGCTGGCGCTGCTCAACGTGAAGTACGTCGTGCTCGGCCAGCCGCTCGACCCGGGGCAGACGCCGACGTTCCTCAAGCCGGTGCACGAGGGCTCCGCGGTGGTCTACGAGAACCGCTCCGCCATGCCGCGCGTGACCGTGGTGGGGGCGTACGCGGTCGTGCCCGACACGGGCCACGCGGCCGTGGACTCGGTGGCGTTCGGCGTGCGCGATTCGCGCACGTTCACGTACCTCACGAAGGCGCCCGGCGTGGCGCTCGGACCCGTCACCGGCTGGACCGCCACGGTGACGCACTACGGCCTGCACGACGTGGACATCGACGTGACCACGCCGGGAGCCGCGATCGTGCGACTGGCCGACCAGTGGTACCCGGACTGGAAGGCCACCGTGGACGGCAAGCCCGTCGAGATCCTGCGCGCGGACCACGTGCTGCGGGCCGTCGTGGTCCCCGCCGGGCACCACAAGGTCGCGTTCCGTTACTCGTCCGCCAGCGTCGCGCGCGGGCTCGCCGTGTCGCTCGGCAGCATCGTCGCGGCGCTCCTGCTGCTCGCGGCCGGCGCGCGGCTCGGCCGTCGCCCCCGTCCGGAAGCCGCCCCCGCCGAGGTCGCCTGATGGACAAGCTCGTCATCGTCCCGACGTATAACGAGCGCGACAACGTCGCTCCGCTGATCGAAAAGGTGCTGTCGTTCCCGGAGGGATTCGACATCCTGATCGTGGACGACAACTCGCCCGACGGCACCGCCGAGGCCGTCAAGACCTGGCAGGCGAAATCGGACCGCGTGCACATGCTCCAGCGTCCCGGCAAGATGGGGCTGGGCTCGGCCTACCGCGAAGGGTTCAAGTTCGCCCTCGCGCACGGCGCCGAGTACATTTTCGAGATGGACGCGGATTTCTCGCACGATCCGGGAGTCCTGGGCGAGTTCCTGAAGCACATCGAGGGCGTGGACATCGTGCTCGGCAGCCGCTACATCCACGGTGTCGCCGTGGTGAACTGGCCGCTCAGCCGGCTGATCCTGTCCTACTCTGCGAACGTGTACACGCGGCTCATCACGGGGCTGCCGCTCGCCGATGCGACCGGCGGGTTCAAGTGCTTCCGCCGGCGTGCGCTCGAGGGGATCTCGCTCGAGAAGGTGAAGTCGGAAGGCTATTCGTTCCAGATCGAAATGTCCTATCGCTGCTGGCGCCGCGGATTCCGGATCAAGGAGATCCCGATCGTGTTCACGGACCGGCAGGTGGGCGTTTCGAAAATGAGTCGGCGCATCATCTGGGAGGCTGCGGGCATGGTCTGGCGCTTGCGACTCCTGGACCTGCTGGGCCAGTTGGAGTGATCCCCATGCCTCGCACCCTCGCACCCCGGCTGCTGGCGCTGCTCCTCGGCGTCGCGATATCGCTCCCCGCGCACCCGGTCCGCGCGGCCGTCTGGTCGACCTGGATCAAGATGGTGACCACGAACGACATGATCGCGCTGCGTGACACGGTCTGGCTCGCGACGGGTGAGGCCGGCATCCTGCGCTACCTGCGCACCGAGGACCGGTTCGAATCGGTGACGCGCGAGCCAGGCGGACTGGCGAGCAACAACGTCACCGCGATGGTTTTCGACCGCTCCGGGCGCCTGTGGGCGGGGACGGCGGGCCGGGGCGTGAGCCGGCTGTCCGCCACCGGAGCCGGGTGGGACCTGGTCAACGCCTTCGACGGACTGCCGTCGGACTCCGTGACCGTGCTGCGCGCCGCCGGCGACACCGTCTGGATCGGCACCACGCGCGGCATCGCGTTGTGGAACGGGCATCAGATCGCCGGCTCGGTTCCCGACATCGGCACGGCGTCCCCCTTCACCAGCAACGTCGTCACGGGCATCGTCGTGCGCGGCGACACGTTGTTCGTCGCCACGCTCGACGGTCTCTGGCAGGCGCGGCTGACGCAGAACCTCGCGGCGTGGAGCAGGGCGGACAGCGGCATTGCCGTCCGCGCAATCGATGGGCTGATCTCGGATGGTGACTGGCTGTTCGCGATCTCGGGCGGTGTCATCTACGAGTGGAACAAGGACAATGGTGTCTGGGGGGCGTTGACCTCGACGGATGTGTCTGGCCACATGGACAAGCTGCGGGACGACTTCGGCACGCTGCTGGCCGTTTCGCCGTGGGGGTTGTTCCGCTGGGACGGCGCTCAGTGGAACGTCGTGGCGAACGCGCGGGGTTCCGGCTCCGGCGCGTCGACCTCCGAGTTCGGAGCCGATCCGACGGGCAAGATCTTCAACACTCACGCGCAAGTGCTGCTCGAGCAGGCGGGCGATGCCTGGATCTCGCACACGCCACCCGGGCCTGTGAACAACGACGTCCAGAACGTCCTCCACGACGGCGCGCGCCTGTGGGCGGCGACCTTCAACGGCGGCGTGAGCCGTTTCGACGGCACGACCTGGCGCAATTTTCCCTCGGGATGCTGCGGTCTCGGGCAGGACACGTCGTTCGTGAACCCCGCCTACGCCTTTACGCTGCAGCAGGACGACTCCGGATACGTGTGGACGTCCGCCTGGTCGACGGCCATCGAGCGGGTCGACGCCAGCACGAACCCGATGCACGTGGTCCACGCGTTCGTGGTGCCGGGTGACGGGAACTCCCACTCGTGGGGCTGGTCGTCGGCGGTGGACTCGTGGGGGGACGTGTACATCGGGGGCGACACCCCGAGCCGCGGCACCCTCGAACCCATGGGAATCGACGTCTACGACAAGCACGCCAACCGTGTCGTCAACTGGACCGCCAGGACCACCGGCATGGCCGGCAACCAGGTGCGCGCGATCGCGGTGGACAGGTCGCGCGTCCTCTGGGCGGGCTTCGCCGGCGCTGGCGTCAGCTGGGCTCTTCTGGATTCGACCGACAGCGATCACTCCGTGGCAGGCAACGATCATCTGAAGCTGCCCACCTTCCACGCTGTCTCCTCGCTCGCGAGTTCCGACATCTTCGGCGTGGTCGCGCACGGTGATTCGATCTGGGTGCTCACGACCACCGACCTGAAGCGCCTCCGTTCCACGACGCGGTTCGTCTCGTCCAGTTACGAGATTCCGGCGGGTCCCGCGCCACGCGGCGCCGTGCATCCGCTGGCCGTGGCGCCCGACGGCACCGTCTGGGTCGGATCCGTGGACGGCGTGCGCCGCTACATGCCCGGGGGCGGTTCGGAGGACTACCGCACCGACAACTCGCCTCTCGCCGACAACGAGGTGCGCTCGGTGTACGTCGAGAAGGCGACCGGCGCGGTGTGGATCGCAACGGCGGCCGGGGTGAATCGCTTCGATCCGTTCTTCACGGCGGCCGTGTCGCCGACGATCACGAGCCTGAGCCTGAAGCTCTACCCCAATCCAGCGTCGCTGAACGCCATGGGTCTGGAGCTTCACCTGGACGCCAGCACCCCGGGCCTTGTCGGCACGGCGATCGCTCTCGCCGGCGACGTGATCGATCTCAGTGGCCGCAGCGTGAGCCGTTTTGCCGGCATCGCGAGCGGTGGCGTTGTCTGGAATGGTCGCGACTCGAACGGAACGCTGGTGCGCCCGGGGGTCTACTTCGTGCATGCTCGCGGCGGTGGCCGCGAGGCGGTGGTGCGCGTCGTGGTCCTGCGCTGAATGGTCTGCCGTGATTCGGAACGCTGGCGGGGCCTGACGGCCCGCTCGACCCGTCACCCTGCCTCGCCGCACTGCCGCCGGTCGCGGCTCCCGGATCCCGTGCCGCCGGGGGCCCTCCCCGGCTCCGCCGCCCTGACGGCCGCGATTGCGCGGCCGTGATGCCGAATCGTGAAGAGTGACCCGGCCGGGAGGGGGTCTCCCTCGAGCGTCGCGACCGCGCGCTGGCTCGATCGCGCCCCCGGGGGATGGGACGCCCTGGTCGCGGGCGATCCGACGTCTTCGCCCTCGCACCGCCCCGCGGTGTGGGAGGCGTTCGCCGCCACGCTGCCCGGTCACCATGTGCACGTGCTCGCTCTGGAACAGGACGGTGCGCTCATGGGCGGCGTGCCCCTGATCGAACTGCGTCGCGGCCCGTTCCACTGGCTGCACGCCCTGCCTTCGCTGCTGCCCGCGCCGCCGCTCGCGATTCACGGCAGGCACGCGGAGTTCGATCCCCTGGCGGCCACCGCGCTGGCGCGCCTCGCGCACGATCTGCGCGTCGTGGGCGGCGCGTGGTCGTGGTACCGGCCGGGCGGCGCCACGGCCGACCCGGGCGCGCTCGCGTGCGTGCCCGGCAGGACGCGCTTCGTCGAAGCCTCGGTGGTCGAGCTCGGCGGTGGACTCGACGCCGCGCTCGCGCGCGTCGGCCGCAAGGAACGCGCCGCGCTGCGCCGGCCGCGCCACGCGCTCGCGTTCTCCGAGGATCCCGGCGTGCTCGAGACCGCCTACGCGCTGCACGTCGCGCAGTCGCGGCGCTGGGGCGGACACCGCCCGCTGCCGCTGGACCTCTCGCGCCGACTGCTCGCCGCGGGCGGAGACCCGGCGCTCGCGCGGCTGTTCTCGCTCGCAGATGCGCGCGGCGTGGTGAGCGCGGCGCTGGCGCTCGACGGTCCGCACGAGACGTTCGTGTGGTGGAGCGGCACGCATCCCGACGGGCGCGAGCTGGGCGCGTTCGCGCGGCTGCTGTGGGGTATCGTGGAGTGGGCCGCGGCGCGCGGTCGCGCACGGGTCAACCTCGGCGCCAGCTCGGGCCTGCCGGGCGTCTCGTCGTTCAAGCGATCGCTGGGCGTGACGCGGGTGCGCTATCCGGTGCGCTGGCTCGACGCGACCGGCGCGAGCGTGGTGGGGCGCGTGGTGGCGCGGTTGCAATCACGCTCCTGGCGAGGCCGCGCGTTCGGGGAGGACGAGTGAGGATCGCGACGCTCTCGAACGCGGCCGTGGTGCACACGCAGCGCTGGGTCGAGCACCTGCGCGGCCGCGGGCACGACGTGCGGCTCTGGTCG
>CAIXRL010000393.1 GCA_903921835.1 Candidatus Eiseniibacteriota bacterium
CCACGGTCGTCTCGCGACGTTCCGCGTACTCCTCGAGCATGCGCCGGCGCGCACCCGGCTTGACCGGAAGAAAGCCAACGAAGGTGAACGCATCCGTCGGCAGCCCGCTGACCTGCAGCGCGGAGATCACCGCGCTCGGCCCCGGAATGCTCTCGACGCGAATCCCCTCCGCGACCGCCGCCCGGACCAGCGGAAAACCCGGATCGGCGATGCCCGGCGAGCCAGCGTCCGTCACGACGGCGATGGACTCACCGCCCCGCAACCGCTCGACCAGCCCGGAAGCCTTCGCGCACTCGTTGTGCTCGAACAGGCTCACGAGCGAGGCGCGAATCCCGAAAGGGTCGAGCAGGCGGCGGGTGTGGCGCGTGTCCTCGGCCGCCACGAGACTCACTTCGCGCAGGGTCCGCAGCGCGCGTTGCGTGATGTCCTCGAGATTGCCGATGGGCGTCGCCACCAGGTACAGCGTGCCTCCGTGGCCGGAGGAATGGGCGTCAGTCAATGCCGGGTTCCTTGCCTCCGGCCGGGAAACCGGCCTCGAAAGAGCGGGGCGAAGCGCGGCACGGTCCGTTTGCGCGTGCCAATGCAGTTGGGAAAGCACGGGTGCCTCCGGCCTGCGACGCGACGGCCGGGCGCGCGCAGAGCGGCCCGGCCGTCGAACTCGTTGTCAAGGTACGCGGTGAATGCTCCGCCGGCATTGTCCGAGGTCGTAGCAGGACAGAAGGTGCTCATTCCCCGGTGCGCGACCCGTGGACCCTCGACGCCTGGATCGTGCGACCACTGCGCCCGGGTGGATGAGGCGGACCGCGCGACGAACCTCCCGCACGCCGCGAGGGCGCGCACGAAGCGAGCTGGCGAGACGCATCATGGTGCGTTTCCCTCCGCGATGGATCGCAACCCGATCCCGAGGGGGAGACGCCGGCCTTCCGGTCACCGCGTGACGACCACCCGCCGGGTACGCGTCTCTCCCATCGCGGACAGCCGCGCGAAGTACAGCCCCGGCGCCAGGGCCGAAGCCTCGAGCGCCACCGCGTGCGTGCCCGCGGCAAACTCGCCCGCCGCCAGCACCCGCGTCTGGCGGCCCTGCACGTCGAGCAGAACCAGGCTCACGCGGCCCGCGCGCGCCAGCGTGAAGTCGAGCCGGGCGGCGCCGCGGGCGGGGTTCGGGGCAGGCGGCGCCAGCGACAGCCCACCCACCACGGACGCGATCACCCCGAGGGGCGCCACCGCGATCGCGAACGCTGCCGAGCTCGTGCGCGTGCCCAGGTTGCCCGTGTAGTCGCGCGCATCGACGCGCAGGTACGCGCTGGTGGTCGCGGCCCCGGTCACCGCCCAGTCCCAGTGCCCGGAGTTGGGCGCGCCCGCGGCGAGCAACTCCCACGGACCCGAAGGGCCGGTGCGGGACAGCTCGACGTCCACGCTCTGCACGCCGCGCGCGTCGGCCGCGGTCCAGCTCAGCCGGCGCGTCGCGCCGAGCGCGAGGCGCTCGCCGCCGTTGGGCGAGACCGCGGACACCGCGGGCGCGATCGCGTCGGCGGGCAGCAGGCGGGCGAGGAACTTCTGGGGCTGCGCGGTCGTGCTGGAGAAGCCGCCGCCCAGGTAGATGGAGGAATCCGCGGGCAGCACGGAGTACACGACGGTGTTCGCGCCGGCGTTCCAGGACTGCGCCACGCTCGATGCGGTGTCCACTGCGGCTCCGCCGAGACGCGGCTCTCCGCCGAACGTGGCGAACTGACCGGCCACGTAGAGCGTCGAGCCGGACAGTGCGAACGCCCTCACGAGCCCGTCGGCGGCCGGGTTCCACGCCGAGGACACACCGGTCGCGGTGTCCACCGCGGCGACGTTGGCGCGCGCCTTGCCGCCGATGGTGGTGAAGAGGCCGCCCAGGTAGACCGTCTTGCCGACTGGGAGGATGCCGAACACGGTGCTGCTGCCGGCCGGGTTCCACGCGGTCGCGCTGCCGCTCGCGCTGTCGATCGCGGCGATGTAGCTGCGCGCCTGCCCGCCGACGCTGGTGAAGCCTCCGCCGATGTAGATCTTCTGGCCACTCGCCGCCACGGTGAGCACGGTCGAGCCGGGCCCCGGGTTCCACGCGGTGGCCGCGCCGCTGACCGCGTCGATCGCGGCGAGGTTTGCGCGCGGCTGCCCGCCCACGGTGGTGAAGTAGCCGCCGGCGTAGATCGTGTTGCCGTGCGCCGCGAGCGACCACACCAGGTTGTCGCAGCCCGGGTTCCACGCGGCGGGCTGGCCCGAAACCACACCGAGGGCCGCGAGGCTCGAGCGCGGCTGCCCGCCCACTGTGGTGAAGTAGCCGCCGGCGTAGACGAGCGTGTCCCGCAGCGCGAGCCCGTACACGACGCCGTTCGGCTGCGGGTCCCACGCGGTCGGCCGGCCGGTCGTGAGGTCGAGCGCGGCGAGCGAGTGCCGGCGGACGCCGCCGATGCTGCCGAAGCTGCCTGCAGCCACGACGGCGTTGCCGCTCGCGCCGATGGCGTAGCCGAAGCCGTCGGCGCCGGGATTCCAGTCGCCGGCCACGCCCGCGGTGGTCGATACCGCCGCGAGGTTCCACCTCGGCTGGCCGGCGACGTTGGCGAACTGGCCCGCGACGTAGAGCGCGCCGCCCTGCAGCGCGAGCGCGTTGACCACGTTGTCCGCGCCGGGATTCCAGCCGGCGAGCGCGCCGCTGGCGCCGATCGCCGCCAGGCGCAGACGCGCCTGGCCTGCCATGTTGAGGAACCAGCCGCCCGCGTAGACGATCGTGTCCGTCACCGCCAGCGCGTTGACGTAGCTGTCGGCTGCCGGATTCCACGCCGAGAGCGCGCCACTGACCGTGTCGAACGCCGCGAGGTAGTTGCGCGTCGAGACGCCCTTCCTGGCGAAGGTCCCGCCGACGTAGAGCGTCGAACCGGCCGTCGCGAGCGCCGAGACCTGGCCGTTCGCGCCCGGGTTCCACGCGGTCGCGAGCCCGCTCGTGGCGTCGATGCCCGCGAAGTATGTGCGCGCCTGGCCGCCGATCGACGAGAAGTAGCCGCCCACGTAGACCGTGGCGTGATTCGCGAGCAGCGAGAACACCGAGTTGTTGGGCGCCGGGTTCCACGCGGTGGTCACGCCCGTCGCCGCATCGACCGCGGCGAGATTCGCGCGCGACTGCCCGCCCACGGTGGTGAACTGGCCACCCACGTACACGACGCCGTCGCGCACGGCGAGCGCCGCGACGAACGCGTTCGCCCCGGGATTCCAGCCGTCGAGCGTCCCGTCGGCGCGCACGTGCGCGAGGTTCTGGCGCGCCACCCCCGCGACCGCCGTGAAGATGCCGCCGATGTACCAGCCACTCGAGCCGTCGGGCGCGATCGCGTTCACGCTGCCGTTGACTCTCGGGAAGCGCGACGCCAGCTCGGACAAACCGTAGTCGAAACCCACGAACCCGCCGGTCGCCGGCCCGAGCGCCGAGAAGTCGCCCGCGACATACAGGGTATTGCCGCTGCGTGCCAGCGTGCGCACGGTGCCGTTCGCACACCAGAAGTTCGGATCCGCCTGTTGCGCGTGGGCGGGCAGGGGCGACAGCGCAAGGGCCAGCGCGACGAGCGCGGCGGAACGGAATCGGCGGTGCGAGAGCATCGAGCAGGCCTCTGAATGAGATGCGGGAAGAAGCGACGCGGGGGAGCCGCGGTTTGCGCAGACCGAGCCGGCCGGGAGAGCACGGGACTCAACCCTCCACAAACTATAGGCGTATTCGGAAGGCGGAGCGGATCAGCCGAATCCGGCATGCGGTCACCGCGAAGCGTCGGCGCGGACCAGGCGCAGCGCGAGCGTGGTGTCGGCGGCTCGATTTGCGAGTTGCGGGCGAGAGCGAGGGGACGGGACTCCCGGGCAGGGCAGGGAGCGGACGGGGCCCCGGCTCGCAAATCGAGCTACGGGCGCCGCGCGGCAGCCTCGCGCGACCGTGGATGTGCAACGCCCGAGCGCTACCCCGCGACCACCTCGCCGAATGCCACGATCGCACGATCCACGCCCGCGTCGTCCACGTCCAGGTGGCGGATCGCGCGGATGCGCCGGTCCCGAAGCCCACCAGCCCGCATTATTCATGAACCGCGAGCCGAGAGTGCGAGATGTGCGTCAGCCGCAAGAAGATCGGCCGGCCGGACCCACCTTCGGTGGGTACCCCGGAACCGTGTTGTCCACACGATGAGGACAGCGGCCGGTCGAGCTTCG
>CAIXRL010000394.1 GCA_903921835.1 Candidatus Eiseniibacteriota bacterium
CGCCGCGGACTGCCCATCGGTCCGGACCGCGTCGTGGTGTTCCCCGGCGCCAAGCCGCCGATCGGGCTGTGCATCCAGACCTACTGCAACGAGGGTGACGAGGTCGTCTACCCCAGCCCAGGCTTCCCGATCTACGAGTCGTTCGCGCTGTACACGGGCGCGAAGGCGGTGCCGCTGCACCTGCGCGAGGAGCAGGGCTTCAGCTTCACCGGCGCCGACCTCGAGCCGCTGCTCTCGCCGCGCACCAAGCTCGTGATCCTGAACTTCCCGTCCAACCCGACGGGTGGCGTCGCCACGCGCGCGCAGCTCGAGAGCATCGCCGAGGTGATCCGTCGCAAGGCGCCGCAGGCGCGCGTCTACTCCGACGAGGTCTACGAGGACATCCTCTTCGACGGCAACAAGCACATCTCGATCGCGTCGCTGCCCGGCATGGCCGAGCGCACCATCATCGTCGCCGGCGTCTCGAAGTCCTACGCGTGGACGGGCGGCCGCGTCGGCTGGGCGGTCTTCCCCACCGTCGAGGAGACGCAGATCTTCAAGAACCTCAACATCAACTACTTCTCGTGCATCCCGGCATACAACCAGATGGGCGCGAAGATGGCGATCGAATCGCCCGAGAGCGCGCGCGTGATCGCCGAGATGGGCGCCGCGTTCCAGTCGCGCCGCGACTTCATGGTCGCGGGCCTGAACGCCACGCCGGGCATCACCTGCCAGAACCCCGGCGGCGCGTTCTACCTGTTCCCCAACATCACCGGCGTGTGCGAGTCGCTCGGCGCGATCGAGGCGCACGCGGCCCTGCCCGCGGAGTCCCGCGAGCGCACCAGCCCGGCCGGGCTGTTCCAGATGTTCCTGCTGTGGCGCCACTACGTGGCGACGCTGGACCGCCGCTCGTTCGGGCGCATCGGCTCGGACGGTCAGCACTACCTGCGGTTCTCGATCGCGACGGGGATGGAAGACCTGAAACTCGGACTCGAGCGCATTCGCGCGGCCGCCAGGGACCGTGACGGATTCGTCGCCTTCGTCCGTGAAGGAGAGCACCTGTGGTAACGAGCACGCTTCCGACCGGCACCCCGGCGCGCATGACCTTTGGACCGCGCCGCGCGCAGTACGTCAACGCCCGTGACCTGCTCGCGCAGGCCGGCGCTCCGCTCGATCCGGCGGAGATCGAGACGCTTGGGACGCTCGACCGCATCTACCGCACGCTCGTGACGCTGATGTTCAACTACGTGCCGCTCTCGGGACACCCGGGCGGCTCGATCTCCTCCGGGCGCTTCGTGCAGACGCTGCTCTTCGGCGCTCTCGACATGGACCTCGCGAACCCGGCGCGTGACGACGCGGACATTCTCTCGTATGCCGCGGGTCACAAGGCGCTCGGCCTGTACGCGCTGTCGGCGCTGCGCAACGAGGTCGCGCGCATCGCGGCGCCCGAGCTGCTGCCCGCGGACGTCACGCGCCAGTTGCGGCTCGAGGACCTGCTCGGCTTCCGCCGCAATCCCGTGACCGCGACGCCGCTGTTCAGGAAGTTCGGCTCCAAGGCGCTGGACGGTCACCCCACTCCCGGCACGCCGTTCGTCCGACTCTCGACCGGCGCCTCCGGCGTCGGCCTGCCGGCCTCGCTCGGCCTGGCGTGGGGCGCGGCGGACATGTACGGCGCCGACGCGCCGCGCGTGCATATCGTCGAGGGCGAGGGCGGGCTCACGCCCGGCCGCGTCGCCGAGGCGCTCGCCGCAGCGGGCACCGGCTCGCTCGGCAACGCCATCCTGCACGTGGACTGGAACCAGGCCTCCATCGACTCCAACCGCGTCTGCCGCGACGGCGAATCGCCGGGCGACTACGTGCAGTGGAACCCGATGGAACTCGCGTGGCTGCACGACTGGAACGTGGTCGAGGTGGCTGACGGCTTCGACTGGGCGCAGATCGTCACCGCCCAGCGCGCGGCGCTCGCGATGGACAACGGGCAGCCCACCGCGATCGTCTATCGCACGGTGAAGGGCTGGACGTACGGCATCGAGGGCCGCGGCTCGCACGGCGCGGGGCACCCGCTGTGCTCCGAGGCGTTCCGCAAGACCGTCGCCAGCATCGCCGGCGAGGGCGTGATCGTGCTCCCGAGCTGCGACCTGGCGTCACCGCGCTGCGCTGCCGGCGCGGACGCCGCCGTACTCGAGGAGTGCTACTGGAACACGCTGCTGGCGGTGCGAACCGCGCTGGAATCGCGCCGGCCCGCCATCGAGGCGCTCGCCGCGAAGCTGCGCGAATCGCGCGATCGGCTCGACCGCCGCGCGCGGCGCGTGCGGCCGGACGCGCCGAAGATCGAGCGCGCCTACGCCATCGCGGCGAAGCCGGACCTGCCCGAGGCGCTGGCGCTCAAGCCCGGCAGCAAGGCGACGCTGCGCGACGCCCTCGGCGCCACGCTGAGTCACTACAACAAGGCGACCGGCGGCGCGTTCGTGATCGCCTCGGCCGACCTGCTCGGCTCGACCAGCCTGAGCAAGACCGCGGACGGCTTCCCCGCGGGCTTCTGGAATCGCGTCGGCAACCCGGGCTCGCGCACGCTGTCCATCGGCGGCATCTGCGAGGACGCCATGTCGGCGATGCTCGCCGGCATTGCCGCGTTCGGCGGGCACGTGGGCGCGGGTTCGTCCTACGGGGCGTTCCTGGCGCCGCTGGGGCACATCGCCGCGCGGCTCCACGCCATCGGGCAGCAGTCGCGCAGGATGGTGGACGGATCGGAGTTCAGGCCGTTCGTGCTCGTGTGCGCGCACGCCGGCCTGAAGACCGGCGAGGACGGCCCGACGCATGCCGATCCCCAGCCGCTGCAGCTGCTGCAGGAGAACTTCCCCGTGGGCGCCATGGTGACGCTGACGCCGTGGGATCCGCAGGAACTCTGGCCGCTGTTCTCGGCGGCGCTCGCGGCGCGGCCCGCGGTGATCGCGCCGTTCGTGACGCGCCCGCCCGAAACCGTTATCGACCGCGTGGCGCTGGGGCTCGCCCCCGCGTCGGCGTCGGCCAAGGGCGTCTACAAACTGCGCGCGGCGAAGGGCAAGCCGGCGGGCGTCGTGGTGCTGCAGGGCAGCGCGGTCACCTACGCGTTCGTCGAACAGGCGCTGCCGCTGATCGACAAGGCCGGTCTCGACCTCGACGTCTACTGCGTCACGTCGGCCGAGCTGTTCGACCGGCTGCCGGCGGCCGAACAGGAGGCGATCTTCCCCGAGTCCGCACGTCGCATGGCGGTGGGCATCACCGATTTCACGCTCCCGACCATGGACCGCTGGATCCTCTCCGTGAAGGGCCGCGCGCACACGCTGCATCCGTTCGTGCACGGGCACTTCCTCGGCAGCGGCCAGGGCGCCATGGTGATCGCCGAGGCCGGTCTCGACGGCGCCGCGCAGTTCGAGACCATCCGCCGTTTCGTGTCGAAGTAGCACGCTAGCCCGGACGATTCATGAACCGCGAGCCGAGAGTGCGAGATGTGCGTCAGACGCAAGAAGATCGGCCGGCCGCGCCGGAACCGTGTTGCAGACACGA
>CAIXRL010000395.1 GCA_903921835.1 Candidatus Eiseniibacteriota bacterium
CGGCCGCCAGCTGCCGCGCGTAGACGCCGGCGAGCGCCGCACCATCGCCCTGCTCGAAGCCCGGCACGTCGTGCGGATGGAAGTGCATGGCGTGCAGCTGTCCGCCGGGACTCGGCGCTCCGTCGAGCAGGAGCACCGACAGCTCGATCTCGCGCGCCCGGAGCGCGGCCGAGACCCCCGCGGGCCCCGCGCCCACGATGAGCAGGTCGAGGCTCATGCCGGCGTTCCCAGCGCGCGCGCGACTTCCCAGAACGTACGCGGCTCGAGCGGCGGCAGGCCGTGGCGGCTCGCGAGCCGGCGCAGGCAATCCAGGCGATCCGGACCGACATCGGCCGAGGCGTTGCCCGAATCGCGCAGCCGCACCTCCACGGTGACACCGGGCACGCGCCGCGGGAGCGCGCGCGCCGCCGCGCGCAGGACGAAGTCCCAGTCCTCGCTGAAGCGGAACGTTTCGTCGAAGCCGCCGAGTTCGTCGAACAGCGCGCGCCGCACGCCCCAGGCGCTCGGCGGCAGGTAGTCGTTCGTGCGCATCATCGCGTCGTCCCAGTCGCGCGCGATCACCGTGCGCGCCAGCGCCTCGCGGCCACCGTGCTCGCCGATGCGTTCGCGAATCACCTCGCAATCGCGCCACGCGAAGCAGGTGTCCGGATCCGCGAACGCGCGCGCGAGTCCGGCGAGGTGGTCGGGTCGCCAGCGATCGTCGTCATCCAGGAACGCCAGCACGTCCCCGCGCGCGCCCGCCACCGCGGCGTTGCGGGCCGCCCCCGGGCTGCCGCACCGGACGTGAAGCACGGTCAACTCCAGCAGCGCCAGTTCGGGGAGCGACTCGATCGCGGGCACGTCGCCGTCGTCGGCGATCCGCACCTCGGCGGGAGCGAAGGTCTGCGCCGCGACGGTGCGCAGCGCATCCGCGAGCAGCGCGGGACGGTCGCACGTGGTGACGATGACGGAGATGCGCGGCGAGGCCATGTGTCCTCCGACGCTCAGCGCTCCGGCGGCTCGCGCAGGCGAAGCGCGTCCGCCCAGCGCGCGTCGGCGAGTTCGCCGCGCACCGTGCGCGTCTCGACGCGGCCGAAGCTGCGGATGCCGCGCATCTCCATGCACAGGTGGCGCGCTTCGAGGATCACGGCCACGCCGCGCGGCTGCACGAGCCGCTCGATGTGATTGGCGATCTGCTGGCCGATGCGCTCCTGCAGCTGCGGGCGGCGCGCGTAGTGGTCGAGCAGACGCGCCGCGACACTGATGCCGACGATCCGCTCGCCCGGCAGGTAGGCAATCAGGGCGCGCCCGAAGAACGGCACGAAGTGGTGGACACAGAGCGAATGGAACGCCAGGTCGCGCACGATCACCAGGTCGCCCTGGCCGCCATGCGCAAACGTGGCCGGCTCGGGGGCCAGGGCGGGATCGAGCCCGGAGAGCAGCTCCCGGTAGAAGTCGGCCACGCGCGCGGGCGTGGCTTCCAGCTCGGGCTCGGCCGCGCGGTCCAGGCCGAGCGCCTGGATGAGTTCTCGCACGGCGCGTTCGACGGCGGCGGTGTCACGGCCAGGCGGCAGGGAACCCAACGGCATCTCCTCCCCGGCCCGGACGATTCATGAGCCCGCGGTTCATGAACAGCCCGGGCCAAAATGAAGCAGGGGCCGGCTGGTGAGCCGGCCCCGCGACATGGAGCGGAAGACGGGATTCGAACCCGCGACCCTAACCTTGGCAAGGTTATGCTCTACCGGGCTGAGCTACTTCCGCAAACACAAGAGCGGCGGGAAATATATCGAGGTCGGCGCGGCCCGTCAAGCGGACGAGCCGGGCGGAGCATTCATGAGCCCGCGGCCCGCGAGCGCGAGCCCCGCGTTTTCGGCCGCGAAGCCCGACCGGCCGCCGGCCTCGTCGTGTCCACGACGACGCTCCGGTGCGGCCGGTCGATCCCAGGCGCTCGCCGAAACAGGGCCCGGCTGCCACAGCTCCCGCACCTGCGTCTCGCGGTGTACGGCTGCTCCGTTCACGAAGGCCCCGGGCGGTCCGCGTGCACGATCGGCCCCGGTCCGCTACTAATACCGCATGGCGATCCTCGTCCAGAAGTACGGCGGCACGTCCGTGAACGGTCCCGAGCGCATTCGCGCCGTGGCCCGGCGCATCGCGGGCGCCCGGGCGGCGGGCGACGACGTGGTCGTGGTCGTCTCGGCCATGGGCGACGCGACGGACGAGCTCATCGCGCTCGCGCACCGGGTCTCCCCCGCGCCCAACCGGCGAGAGATGGACATGCTGCTGACGACCGGCGAGCGCGTCTCCATGGCGCTGGTCGCCATGGCGCTGCACGACCTTGGCGTCGAGGCCATCTCGTTCACCGGCTCGCAGAGCGGCATCCTGACCGACGCCGCGCACGCGAACGCGCGCATCGTGGCGATCCGGCCCGAGCGCATCCGCGCCGAACTCGCGCGCCATCGCGTCGTGATCGTCGCGGGTTTCCAGGGCGTCTGCCCCGAGACGAAGGAGATCACCACGCTCGGGCGTGGCGGCTCCGACACCACCGCCGTCGCCCTCGCCGCGGTGCTCGCGCCCGCGCGGTGCGAGATCTGCACCGACGTCCCCGGCGTGTTCACGGCCGATCCGCGTGTCGTGCCCGCGGCGCGCGTGATTCCCTCGCTTTCGTTCCGCGCCTGCTCGGCGCTCGCCCACCTCGGCGGGCGAGTGCTGCACGCGCGCTGCGTCGACCTGGCCGCGCGCGAGCGCGTGCCGCTCACCGTGCGCTCGTCGTTCGACGACGCGCCCGGAACCCGGATCATGGAGGCCAACGTGGAGACTCCCCGCGTCGAAGCCGTGGCGCACCGCATGAACGTGTCGGTGGTGATCGCCGAGGGCAACGCCGGCGCCCGGGGCGAAGCGCGCGGGATCATGGAGACCGTCGCGCAGGCCTTTCCCGGGCTCGAGCTGATCGCCCACGAGCAGATGTCGGACGCGCACTCGGCGCTGGTGTGGATCGGCGCGCGCGAGGACGCCGACGAACTGCAGCGGCGCTTCGGCGAGCTGCGCGGGCCTGGCGGCGAGTGGAAGCTCACCGTGCAGCGCGAGGCCGCGTTCGTCTCGCTGGTTGGCGCAGGCCTCGGCGCCGCCGAGGCGGCGCGGGCCGAGGCGGCGCTGGAGAAGGCCGGGGTGCCCATGCTGGCGCTGCGGGCGACGCCTTCGGCGCTGGTGTTCCGGGTCGAGGGCTCGGTCGCCGAGACCGCCGTGCGCGCGCTTCACGCCGCGTTCCTGGAGGCGCCCCGGGCCTGAAGCGCCGCGACCGGCCCGGCCGCCGGCTGGAAGGCCGCGAGTCGACGGCATGAAGCCGACCGCGGAGCCGGCCGAAAACGGGAGTGAATCCCCTGCAACGGCTCCCGATTCGCCCCCGCTGCGGCCTCCGGCCGCCCGCTGAAAGGCCCGCTCATGTCGCGTTCCCGCCCCGCCCGACGCACCGGCCCGGAGGGTCCGGTGGAGGCCCACCGGCGCGGGCTCGAACACCTGCGTCGCGGCGAGTACGCGGAGGCGATGACGGCGTACGCGGCCGCGATCCAGCAGAGCCCGGACGACGCTGGCGGGTACATCGACCTCTCGGTGGCGTGCAACCGGACCGGGCAGTTCGCGGTCGCGCTCCGCGCGTGCGAGCTCGCGCTGGCGATCGCGCCGGGCCATCCGCTGGCTCTCGTCAACCAGGGCATGGCGTGGAAGGGCCTGCGACTGCTCGAAGAGGCCAAACGCTCGTTCCTCGCCGCGGGCGAGCACCCGATGGCGCGCTTCAACCTCGGGCACACGCTGCTGCTCGAGGACGACCTCGGGCGCGGCCTGCCGCTGTGCGAGTACCGGCGTCCCCTGCTGGGGACCGGGAGCGGCCTGGCGGGCGAGCCGTGGAACGGCGACGCACGACCTGAGGCGACGTTGCTCGTCGTTCCCGAGCAGGGCCTCGGCGACTTCATCCTGCAGAGCCGGTGGTTCACCCCGCTCGCGGACCGCTTCGCGCGCGTTGTCGTGCACACGCCCGAGCCGCTGGCGCGCCTCGTCGCCGGGCTCGACCCGCGCCTCGAGGTCACGACGACGCTGTCGGGCGCGCACTGGGAACTCTGGGCGCCGATCATGAGCCTGCCGCTGCTGATGGGCGTGCGCGCGCTGGAGGACGTGCCCGTGGAGCCGTGGATCCGTGTGGAGGGCGGCGAGCCGGCGGCGGAGCGTCAGCGGCTGCGCGTCGGGCTGAACTGGGCCGGCAATCCGACCTATGCCTACGACACCGTGCGCTCGACGTCACTCGACACGTTCGCGCCGCTGTTCGCGATCCCGGACGTCGATTGGGTGTCGCTCCACCGCGGGGCGCGCGAGGCGGAGGCGACCACGTTCGGGCTCCCGCAGCCACTGCGAGACGCGGCCGACTTCCTCGACACCGCGCGGGTGCTCGCGGGGCTCGACCTCGTGATCTCGACCGAGACGGCGGTGCCGAACCTGTCCGCCGCGATGGGCGTCCAGACCTGCGTCATGAGCGCGCCCGACGTGGACTGGCGCTGGAGCGGCTGGTATCGGGGCGTCACGGTGTGCGCCCAGGGCGAAGCCGGCGACTGGAGCGTGCCGGTCGCGGAGGCCGCGGCGATCGTCCGCGCTCGCGCCACCGACCGGCTCGCGCGCGCCGCAGCCTAAATGACCTTCCGCGATTCGGCATCCGCGCCTGAAATGTTGACGGACACGCGGTTCGGACCGAAGGCTTCGCTTGACAGGCTTGCGCAGCGCCCCTGCCCGCGCCCGCGAGTCGCCCCTGCGCCTGCGCTGACGCGTGCGCCAGCCGCCCGTGCGGCCACCTTCGGCGGTCCCTTCGCACGCGTTGTCGCCGCAGCGCGATTC
>CAIXRL010000396.1 GCA_903921835.1 Candidatus Eiseniibacteriota bacterium
CGCAGCCGCCGCGCCCGCGCCCGCGGGCCCGCTGCCCGGCTTCCTGGCGGGTTCCGTCACGCCTGCCGCGGGCGGGCCGCGCGAGGAGACGATCCCGTTCACGCGCGTGCGCAAGGTCATCGCCGAAAACATGGTCAAGGCCAAGCACACGGCCGCGCACACGCACTGCTTCGACGAGGTGGACATGAGCGCGATCGTGGCGCTGCGCAGGGAGTGGGCGCCCCGGCTGGAGAAGCAGGGCGTCAAGCTCACCTACATGCCCTTCTTCATCAAGGCATCGGTGCTCGCGCTTCGGGAGTACCCGTGGCTGAACGGCGCGGTCTCCCCCGAGGGCGACGCCATGGTGCTCAAGCGCTACTACAATATCGGCATGGCCGTGGGCCGGGGCGACAAGGGGCTCATCGTTCCCAACATCAAGGACTGCGAGCGCAAGAACCTGGTGCAGATCGCAGCCGAGGTGAACGACATCGCCGCGCGCGCCCGCGCCGACCGGCTCACCATGGACGAGATCCAGGGCGGCACGTTCAGCATCAGCAACGCGGGCGTGTTCGGCGCCGTGAACTCGGCGCCCGTGATCAACGTGCCCGACGTGGCGATCCTGGGCGTGCACCGGATCGTGGACCGTCCCGTGATCAAGGCGGGGCAGATCGTCGCCGCGCCGATGATGAACGCCGTGATCGGGTTCGACCACCGCGTCATCGACGGCGAGATGGCCGTCAAGTTCCTGCGCCGCCTGTGCGAGCTGCTCGAGAACCCGGGCCTGCTCTGGTTCTACGCCTGAGAGCGTCTCCGCGATTTGTCCGCGGGGGCTGACGGGCGGTGCGTCCGGGGAGCGGCGGAGCCATGGAGGGCGAGAGCCGCGACTGGATGCAGCGAGGGCGAGGCACGATGCCGGGCTGAGCGGGCCGCCCGTCGGCCCCCGCGGACAAATCGCGGAGAATCCACCTGGATGGGGAGTGAAATGACCAACCGCCTGACCGTCTGCGCCCTGGGCGCGACCCCGTATCGCGAGGGGCTCGCGCTGCAGGACGCGATCGTGCGCGCGCGCGCCGACGGGCGCACCGGCGACTGGCTGCTCTACCCGGACCACCCGCCGGTGCTCACGCTGGGCCGCGGCGGCTCGGGTGCCAGCGTGATCGCGGACCGCGGGGCGCTGGCGCGCGCCGGCATCGAGCTGGTCGACGTGCCGCGTGGCGGCGACGTCACGTGGCACGGGCCGGGGCAGCTGGTGGGCTATCCGATCGTCGCCCTGGACCGGGTCGGGCGCGACCTGCACCGCTGGCTGCGCACGCTCGAGGAGGCGCTGATCCGCCCTCTCGCGCGATACGGCATTCCCGGCGAACGCTCGCAGGGGCGGACGGGCGTGTGGGTCGGGGAGCGCAAGATCGCCTCGCTGGGCGTCGCCGTGCGCCGCTGGGTCGGTTATCATGGGTTCGCCTTGAATGTCCGGCCGGATCTGTCGGGCTTTTCGCTCATCCATCCCTGTGGGCTGCCGGGTGTCCGCATGACCAGCATGGCCGAGTTGCTGGGGGATGGGGCGCCCGGGATGTCCGAAATCCGCTCCGCGGTCTCCAACGAACTGGCGACGCTGCTCGGGTACGACGGCCTCGACGAGGCCCCGCCCGCGGCGGCGCGGAAGTTCATGGACACGCCCGCGACGGCCGATGAACCGGGGACCGGAACGCTTCCGGCACCGGGCCAATCCACCGGAGGAATGCCGAAATGGTGACGCTGACCGAAGCCGCATCCAGCAAGCTGGCCGAACTGCTCGCGCAGCAGGAGAACGTCGCGGGTCTGCGCCTGAGCGCCGTCGCCGGCGGCTGCTCGGGTTACCAGTACGGTATGGAGTTCGCCGACGCCGAGCGCGAGGGCGACTGGGTCGGCACGTTCGGAGCGGTGAAGGTGTTCGTCGCCGCGGACAGCAGGGACATCCTGAACGGCGTGAACGTGGACTACGTCGAGTCGCTGCAGGCGACAGGTTTCACCATCACGAACCCCAACGC
>CAIXRL010000397.1 GCA_903921835.1 Candidatus Eiseniibacteriota bacterium
CCCTGGGGCGGCGCCGTTCGCGTGACCTCGGCGCCCGGGCTCGACTCGCTGAGAGTCGCACCGTGTCGCACGGGTGGCGCGATCCTGGCATGGCGGGACACGCGCCGGTCGAGCGGTGAGCAGGTGTTCGCCCAGCGGCTGGGCCGCAATGGGCGCGCCGCATGGCGCAGAGGTGGCGTGCCCGTTTGCACGGCGCCAGGACGCAGGGATTGCCTGGCGCTCGTCTCGGATGGGCGCAACGGGGCTTACCTCACGTGGGCGGATTCGAGGCCGGCTGGGGAGGTCTTCGCGGCGCACGTCGGTGACGACGGCAACCTCGTGCGTGGCTGGGAGCGGGACGGCACGCCGGTGTGCGCGGCCCTTTCGGGTGTGATCTCGGTGCAGATGGTGTCGGACGGTGCGGGTGGCGCGATCGTGGCGTGGACCGACGATCGGCGCGTGTACCCCGGCACGCACTTCACGCTGAGGACCACGCAGGCCATGCGCCTCCTCGCGCACGGGCCCGCAACCCCGCCGCCGACCGCCGGCGCGATCGCGCCGCTCGCGGGAGCGCCCGGCCCCGGAGCCGCGAACGCGCCGGGCGCGGCGTTCGCGCTACGCGGGATGCAGCCCAACCCGGGGCGGCCCGGGAGTGTGATCCGCTTCGCGCTCGCGGACGGAACGCCGGCGTCGCTGGACCTGCTCGACGTGGCGGGCCGGAAGGTGTGGTCGCGCGAGGTCGGCGCGCTGGGCGCGGGTGAGCACTCGGTTCGGATCGCAGACGGGGCGCAGTTGCCGCCGGGGGTCTACCTTGCGCGACTCGAGCAGGGGGCGAGGATCGCAACCGCACACGTCGTGATCGTCCGGTAGGGGCGAGCGCGGCGCGAAGCGGCGCCTGCGTTCACCCCACCAGCCGCACCACCCACAGCGCGAGAAACGCTGCCGCGTGTGCGAGCAGCCAGCGCTCGCGCCACGTGCCCGGTACGCCACGCACGCCGCGCGCGATCGCGATCGGCCAGAGCAGCCACAGCAGCGCGATCTCCAGCGCCAGCGGTGGACCCAGCGGGTGGCGCGCGAAGGCGCCGGCCACGTCGCCGCGCAGCAGGTGCGCCAGCGAGCGCGTGAGGCCGCAGGTCGCGCACGGGTGGTGCGTGAGCCGGCGGAAGAGGCAGACGGTGCCTTCGTCGGCGTCGCCGGGATTCCACGCGGCCAGCGCCAGCGCGCCCGCGAGCAGGCCGGCGCCCGTGAGCCGCCACGCCGCCCACGGCGAGCGCTGCGCTCTCCCGGCGGTGCGGGCCTCGTCTCCCGGCGGGCGCGCGCCTGCCTCAGTGCGCGTAGTGCGAGTCCTTCTCGCCCGCGCGCAGCGCCACGGGCAGCACGTTGGCCTTCGAGGGCATGGGGCAGTTGTAGTACGGGCTGAACGCGCAGGCGGGGTTGTAGGCGCCGTTGAAGTCCAGGATCCAGCGGCCGTCGCCGGCGGGTTCGGGATCCACGTAGCGGCCGACAGGGTACGTCTCCCTGCCGGTGGTGGCGTCGCGGAAGAACACGCTCACCGAGTGCTCGTCCACGCCGGGCTCGAGCAGGCGGTGCGCCTCGAGCCGGCAGGGGCGGCCGCCGGCGCGGAAGTCGAACCAGCCCACGCGCAGCGCGCGGCGCTCGTTGCCGCGGGTCGAGAGGATGACGACGGTGTCCGGGCGCGGATTGGGGGTGAGCGGCAGCACGAAGCGGTACGCCAGGTTCACAGGGAAGTACTCGCGGCCATGCGCGAGCGCGAAGCGCGGGCTCCTGGGGTCGAACACGATGATGGCGGGGAAGTGCTGGTGCGAGAGTCGCAGCGACCAGCGCCCGAACTCGATCCCGGCGGGCCCCGTCGTCGCCTCGCGGTACTCGAGGTGCTGCCAGCGGAACGACGCGCTGTCGAGCGCGGCGACGTGGAACGAATCACCCGCGACCGAGACCGCCAGCGCGTGCGCCGGCATCCCGGGATCGTCCACTCTCACCTCGCAATCCGCCGCGCGCCCGATCACCAGCCGGCGCAGCTCGCCGAAATCCACGCGTTGGACGGCGGCCAGGTAACTCGCCGGGTCCGAGCGCAGTGCCTCCTGCTCCCCGGTACGCGAGGCGGCCCACGCGTGCACCAGCGAGTCGCGGGCTCCCGGCGCCAGGGTGGCGGGCCCCGTGGCCGTGGTTGGGGCCAGCGCGAGGGTCAGGACGAGCGGGGCGAGGAACGACATCGAGCACCTCCGTGGTGAAACACGCATCAAATCCCTACGGCTTCAGAGTAGCGGACCACGCGGGCCGCCTCCAGCGCCGGATCTCCCGATGAGTCCGTGCTCTCGGGCCGGAGGGCTCGGGGCTTCGGGCGCAGGCGGAGGGTGCTGACGATGAGCGAAATGCCGGGTACGCGCGACGGTGGCCTGTTCCGGCTCACCTTCGATCTCGCGCCCTCGGGCATGCTCGCGATCGGCGCCGGCGGCCGGATCCTGCTCGCCAACCGCGAAGCGGAACGCGTCTTCGGCTACGGGCCCGGGACGCTCGTCGGCGTTCTCGTGGACGAGCTCGTGCCGACCGCGGTGCGCGGTAGTCACGCCGCGCACCGCGCCGACTTCCTCACCGCGCCCGAGGAACGCGCCATGGGGATGGGCCGCGAACTCGCCGGGCGGCGTCGTGACGGCAGCGAGTTCCCGGTCGAGATCGGCCTCAATCCCGTGCGCACCGCGGACGGCATCGTCGTGGTCGCCGCGGTCGTGGACATCAGCGCGCGACGCGAGGCCGAGCGCGTCGCGCGCGATGCCGCCGAGCGGGTCCGCAACGCGCAGAAGCTCGAGGCCCTGGGCACGCTCGCGGGCGGAATCGCGCACGACTTCAACAACGTGCTGCTGGGCATCGTGGGGTTCACCGAGCTCGCGCAGCGCCAGATCAGGGAGACACCGTCCGCGGTGGAGGATCTCGACCAGGTCCTGCGCGCCGCCGAGCGCGGACGGCTGCTCGTGCGCCGCATCCTCTCCGTCACGCGCCAGCACGACACGGCGGCCGTGCCGTTGGCGCTGGAGCGCGTGGTGCGCGAGGCCGCCGAACTGCTGCGCGCCTCGCTGCCCACCACGATCGAGATTCGCGTGTCCGTCGAGCCGGGCCTGCCGCCTGCGCTGGCCGACGAGACGCTGATCCACCAGGTGGTGCTCAACCTGGGCACCAACGCCTCGCACGCCATGGAAGAGGGCGGTACGCTGTGCGTGACGCTGGCGCGAGCCCGCGCGAACGCGGCCCTCCGCACGACGCATCCCGCGCTGGCCTCGGGCGACCTGCTGCAGCTCAGCGTGAGCGACGATGGCAGCGGCATGACGCCCGAGGTGAGGGCCCGCGCATTCGAGCCGTTCTTCACCACCAAGCCCGCCGGCAAGGGCTCGGGGCTGGGACTGTCGGTGATCTTCGGGATCGTGCAATCGCTGGGCGGCGCCATCGACCTGCAGAGCGAACCCGGCAGGGGCACCCGCGTGGACATCTGGCTGCCGGTCGCGCTCCCGGCGCCGGGCGAGGCCCCGGCCGAGAGTCCCGCCCCGGCCGGGTCCGGTCGCTCGCGGCACGTGCTGTTCGTCGAGGACGAACCCGCGCTCGCGGCGATGGAGCGCCGCCAGCTGGAGGCGCTGGACCTGCGCGTCACGCTGCACACGTCCAGCCTGGAGGCGCTGGCGGATTTCCGTTCGCGTCCCGGCACGTTCGACATCCTGGTCACCGACAACTCCATGCCGGAGATGACCGGGCTGGCGCTCGCGCGGGAGGTCACCGGCCTGCGCCCGGGCCTGCCCGTCCTGATGGTGTCGGGTTACGCCGACCACGCAGGTGCGGAGGTGCTCGAGGCGCACGGCGTGAGCGCCGTGCTGCAGAAGCCGCACACGCTCCGGGATCTCGACGAGGCGCTGCGGTCCCTGCTCGACCGCTGAGCGGCCCCGGCCGCTTCATCGCGGCCGCAGGCCCGGCGTACGCATCGCGTCCGGCGTTGCGTGCATCGCGGCGTTGCGTCCCGCGCACGTCCCGCCCATAATCCCGCGCGTTGACGCTCGCCACGCGGCGGCACGCCCGCCGAACGCCCACACGCACCCGGGACACCGACATGGACGTGGCGAATCCGCTGCCCAGCCTTCAGGCACCTTCCACGGACTCCGGACACATGGACGCTCTCGTCATTCACGGCGGCCGGCCGCTCTCCGGTCGCGTCACGATCAGCGGCGCCAAGAACGCCGCGCTGCCCGTCATGGCGGCGACGCTGCTGGCCACGGGCGTGCACCGCCTGCGCAACGTTCCCGACCTCGTGGACACGCGCACGTTCGGCCGGGTGCTCGAGACGCTGGGAGCGAAGGTCGTGTTCGCGCAGGGCGAGTGCACGATCGACACGACCGGCGTGCACTCGGTCGAGGCGCCTTACGACCTGGTGCGCACCATGCGCGCGAGCATCTACGTGCTCGGGCCGCTGCTCGCGCGCTTCGGCGCCGCGCGCGTTTCGCTGCCCGGCGGCTGCGCCTGGGGCCC
>CAIXRL010000398.1 GCA_903921835.1 Candidatus Eiseniibacteriota bacterium
GAACCGTACGGCGAGGGCTGGCTGGTGAGGATCCGCCCCGCGAACGCGGCCGATTTCGGCAAGCTGCTCTCGCACGTGGATTACGAGAAGCTCGTCGAGGAGAGCCACTGAACCATGCGTGATCGCAGCCGGTCACCCGGCGCTGCCCCCCTGGCGAGCGGTGCGCAGTCGTCCGCTCCCGCGGGGCCGCCGCGCCGGCGTCGCGAACCGGACCGGGACGCGTGATCACGATGCCTGACGCCGCACCCACGACGACCGCATCGCCCACGGGCGGGGCGGTCGTCTGGGCATTCGACCCGTGGGCTGAGCAACCCCGGACCGCGAGGGTGGCGGCGCTGTGTGCCGTCGGCATGTGTGTGCTGGTCGTGTCGGCGCGCCTGCCGTTCCTGATGGGCGTCGCTCTCGCGGTCTTCTGCGTGGCGTCCCTCTCGCCCGCGCTCACGCCGGTCGAATGCCGCGTGGACGCCGCGGGTGCGGCGCGGCGAGGCCTGCTGGGCTGGCAGCGCCGGCGCTGGGAGGACGTGCGCCGGATCGAGACGCTACCCGCGGGCGTCCTGCTCTCGGCGCACGCGCGACGGCACTGGCTGGACGCCACGCGCGCCATGGTGCTGCCCATGCCGGCGGCCCGCCGCGACGCGCTGCGCGCGGCGGTGGACGAACTGCGGGGCGTGCATGGACGCTGATCCGGCGCTGGCCGATCAGGACGCCGCGCTCCTCGACCGGCTCGCAGAGCGGATCGTCGAACTGCGCCTCGAGACGCCCGCGCTGCTCACGCTCGAGACCGCCCGGCCGGTGTCGCTGCTGACGTCGCAGGCCATGGTGTTCTTCGAGCCGTTCGTGCAGGCGTTGTTCCGGCTTCCCGACTACCGCCGGTTCGCCGCGCTGGCCGAACGCCGCGTGACGCTCGACGAACTCGCTCACCGGATCGAGGCGCGGACGGACGCCCGGGCGGCAGGCGAGGCGGCGGAGAGATCGGCGCGCAAGGGGCAGGAGGGCAACCGGTGAGCGTGCGGCCGGGGGACATCCGCTCGATCCTGGCGACCGACTGCGGCTCGACCACGACGAAGGCCATCCTGATCGAGAAGGGGCCCGACGGATTTCGCCTGAGCGCCCGGGGCGAGGCCCCGACCACCGTTGAGGCGCCGTTCGAGGACGTGACGCGCGGCGTGCTGAACGCCGTCCGCGAGGTCGAGGAGCTGCGCGGGCGCAAGCTGCTCGAGGGCGACCGCATCCAGTCGCCCCAGAGCGGCGACGACGGCGTGGACCTCTACCTGTCCACGTCGAGCGCAGGCGGCGGCCTGCAGCTGATGGTCTCGGGGCTCGTGATGCAGATGACGGGGGAGAGCGCGCAACGCGCCGCGCTGGGCGCCGGCGCGATCGTCATGGACGTGATGGCGCTCAACGACGGCCGGCGCTCGCACGAAAAGGTGCGCCGCCTGCGCCAGCTGCGCCCCGACATGATCCTGCTCTCGGGCGGCACCGACGGCGGCGAGGTGAAACGCGTCGCGGAGATGGCGGAACTGCTCGCAGCCGCGGACCCGCGCGCCCGGCTCGGCGCGGGCTACGAACTGCCGGTGATCTACGCCGGCAACCGTGGCGCTGCCGACATCGTCCGCGGGGCGCTGGGAGCGCGCGCGGCGCTCACCGTGGTGGACAACCTGCGGCCGACGCTCGAGCGCGAGCACTTGCAGCCGGCGCGCGACGCGATCCACGAGCTGTTCATGGAGCACGTCATGGCGAACGCACCGGGTTATCGCAAACTCATGTCGTGGTCGCCCGTGCCGATCATGCCCACGCCGGGCGCGGTGGGGCTCATCATCGAGCAGGTGGCGCGGCGCGAGCGCACCGCGGTGGTCGGGGTGGACATCGGGGGCGCGACGACGGACGTCTTCTCTGTCTTCCACGCCGAGGGCGGCCAGCCGGTCTTCAACCGCACGGTCTCGGCCAACCTCGGCATGAGCTACTCGGTCTCGAACGTCGTGGCCGAGGCGGGCATCGAGAACATCCTGCGCTGGGTGCCGTTCGCCGTGGACGAGGCCGAGCTGCGGAATCGCATCCGGAACAAGATGATCCGGCCGACCACCATTCCCCAGACGCTCGAGGACCTCGTCATCGAACAGGCCATCTGCCGCGAGGCGCTGCGCCTGTCGTTCGAGCAGCACAGGGCGCTCGCGGTCGGGCTCAAGGGCCGCCAGCAGTCGCGCGACATCTCCGACGCGATGGCGCAGGCCGCGAGCGGCGCCACGCTCGTCGACCTCATGGCGCTCGGGCTGCTGGTGGGTTCGGGCGGCGTGCTGTCGCACGCGCC
>CAIXRL010000399.1 GCA_903921835.1 Candidatus Eiseniibacteriota bacterium
CGCGACGCGCGGCGGGGTCCCGGCGTGGGCCGCGCTCGCGCTCGCGGCGCTCGCGGCGCTCGGGGCATTTGCGGCGGCGAGCCTGCTCGCGCACCGAGCGGCGCCGCGCACCATGCGGCTCTCGGTGGTGGCGCCGCAGGACGTGGTCGTGAGCGGCGAGGTGCCCGACATCGTACTGTCGCCCGACGGCAGCGCCATCGTCTTCGCGGGGCAGGACACGTCGGGCGCGAGCCACCTGTGGCTGCGGCCGCTCGCCTCGGGATCCGCGCACGTCCTGCCCGGCACCGAGCACGCGAAGCTCCCGTTCTGGTCGCCGGACAGCCGCGAGATCGGCTTCTTCGCCAACGGCAGCCTCAAGCGCCTCGCCGTGGACGGCGAGAACGCTCAGTCGCTGACCGCCGCGCCCAACCCGCGGGGCGCCGCGTGGAGCCCGCGCGGCGTGATCGTGTTCGCGCCAACCGCGTCGGGCCCGCTGATGCAGGTGCCCGCGACGGGCGGCGACGCGAAGAGCGTCACCACGCTCGACGGGGGCCGTGGCGAGAGCGCGCACCGGTTCCCCTGCTTTCTGCCGGACGGCCGCCACTTCCTCTACGTCGCGCTGCCCGGCAAGGACGAGCAGGTCGAGACGCGCGTGGGCTCGCTCGACGGCGGCGGGCCCGGACCGGTCGTGGCCAGCGCCCGGAGCGCGGCGAGCTACGCGGCGCCCGGCTACCTGGTGTACAACCGCGAGGGCACCATCGTGGCGCAACCGTTCGACGCGGGCCGCCGCAGGACGACCGGTCCGGCACGACCGATCCGCGACCTGCAGGACGTGACGGGCTCCTACAGCGGCTCACCCGAGGTCACCGCCTCGAACGCGGGGGTGCTGCTCCAGCGCGAAGCGCTGGACGCCGACGTGCGCGTCGACGTGCTCGATCGCGCGGGCCACGCGATCTCGACCGTGCCGCTGCCCGCGGCGTCCTACTCGCTGCCGCGGCTGTCGCCGGACGGCAGGCACCTGGTTTTGTGCGCGGCGAGGCCGAGCGACACGGCCGCGCCGCTCTGGCTGGTGGACATGGAGCGCGGCACCTCGGCGCGGTTCACGACCAGCGGCCACTTCGACACTGCGCCGGCGTGGACGCCGGACGGGCGCCACGTCATCTACGGCTCCGATCGCACCGGTGGCCGGGAGCTGTGGTGGAAGGCCGTGGACGGTTCGGCGCCCGAGGAGCGGCTCGCGCACGTGCCGAACCTGTTCAACGATCCCGGCGACCTGAGCCTGGACGGCCGCACGCTGGTCTACCGCTCGCTCAGCGGCACGACCGGCGAGGACATCTGGATGCTGCCGCTGGTCGGCGAGCGCAAGGCGCAGCCGCTGATCGTGACGCAGTTCAACGAACTGGATCCCGCTCTCTCGCCCGACGGCAGGTGGGTCGCCTACCGCTCGGACGCCTCGGGCCGGTTCGAGATTCACATGCAGTCGTTTCCCGCGCACGATCGCACGCTGCAGGTCTCGACGGCGGGCGCCTCGCCGACGGCGAACGGCTCGCTCACCAGGGTCTGTTGGCGCCGGGACGGCCGCGAGCTGTACTTCGTCGGGGGCGACGGCCAGACGCTCATGGCCGCGCCTGTCGTGCCCGGAGCCGAATTCCAGGTCGGCATCCCGCACGCGCTGTTCCGGTTGCCCCAGGGCACTATCGGCGTCGAGGTCTCCGGCGATGGCCAGCGCGTGATCGTCTGCGTGCCCGCCGGCGCACGCGGGCGCTCGGTTCTGAATCTGCTGATGAACTGGGAGCAGGAGTTGAGCGCCACGAAGTGAGGACGGCGCCCGCGACGTTCATCCCCGCGGCGGGGCACTCCACTCCGATGGCGCTCGCCCGCGGCACGAAGCCCGGCATCCTGTAGGATCCACGCCATGATCCCCTGGCAGCTGCTCGGCCGCGCCGCGGTTCCCGGCAACGCTGCGCCGCTCACGCTGCACGAGCGCGGCGGCGAGTTCGTGATCCGCATCGGCGCAACCGCGCTCATGAGCAGCATGGCGCACGGCTCCGAGGAAGCCCTTGCCGAGCTGGCGTGCGCGCGCATCGCTGGCTGCGAGGATGCGCGTGTGCTGGTCGGCGGGCTGGGGATGGGCTTCACGCTCGCCGCCGCGCTGCGGCACCTGGGGCCGCGCGCGCACGTCGTCGTCGCCGAGTTGATTTCCGCCGTGGTGGAGTGGAACCGTGGCCCGCTTGCGCACCTCGCGGGCCGCCCGCTCGACGACGCGCGCGTTTCGGTTTCGGACGGGGACGTCGGCGAGTGCATCCGCGGGGGACGGGCCGCCTTCGACGCCATCCTGCTCGACGTGGACGACGGGCCGAATGGACTCACGCGCGCCGCCAACGACACGCTCTATTCGGCGGCGGGCGTGCGCGCTGCACTCGCCGCGCTTCGCGAGGGCGGAGTCCTCGGCGTGTGGTCGGTGGCGCCCGATGCGGCGTTCACGCGCCGGCTGGAGCGGGCGGGGTTCGCGGTCGAGGAGTCCATCGTGCGGGCCCGCCGCACGAAGGGCGGGCGTCACACGCTGTGGCTGGCGAAGCGGCCGCATCGCGGCTGAGGCGCCCCTCGGCCCGCGAGGAGCGGCTGGGGGAACTCGTCGAGGCCCGCGGCCGCCTGCTGGCGCTGCGCCAGGCGCGCCGGGCCGGCTGGAGCGGCGGATCGGCGCGCGCCCGCCCCCGGGGCCGGCGAAAGGGCGTACGCCGCAGAAGAGCTGACGCCGCGCGAGGCA
>CAIXRL010000400.1 GCA_903921835.1 Candidatus Eiseniibacteriota bacterium
ACCGGGCCGCGCGGTCGCATGCGTTCCTGCTCCTGGGGTGTCACCTTGACGCGGATCTCCTCGGCGATCGCGCTCGCGACCTCGCCCTGGAGTGCGAGCAGGTCCGTGAGCTCGCGATCGTAGCGCTGCGCCCACAGGCTGCGGTCCGCCGCCGCGTCCAGGAGCTGGACCGTGATCCGGACGCGTTCCCCCGCGCGCAACGCGGAACCTTCCACGACGTACTGCACCCCAAGCTCGCGGGCGATTTCCGGGAGCGAGCGGCCACCGCCCTTGAAACGCATCGCGGACGTGCGCGAGATCACGCGCAGCGCGCCGATCTGCGCGAGGTCGGTGATCAACATGTCGGTGAGGCCGTCGGCGAAGAACTCCTGCGACGCGTCGCCGCTGCGGTTCTCGAACGGCAGGACGACCAGGGAACGGAACCCGTCGCCCGAGCCCGAGGAATCCGGCGTCGGCGCGCTCGCCGCGACCGCGGGCCTCGGATCGCCGCGCAGCGCGCGAGCGACCGAGGCGGCGTCGGGCCAGCGACGCTCGGGCGCCTTCTCCAGGCAGCGCGCGACCAGTTCGTCGAGCTCGCGCGGGATCGCGGGATTCGCCTCGCGTAGCCGCGGCGCCGGCTCGTGCACGATCCGGTAGAGGAGCACGGCGGGCTCCCCGCCCGCGTACACTGGCCGGCCGGCTGCCATCTCCCAGAGCACCAGGCCGAGGGCGTGCACGTCGGTGCGCGCGTCGATCGGGCGTTGCAGGAGCTGTTCGGGCGCCATGTATGGGACCGTACCGGAGAGGGAGCGCGCGTCCTCCTGCGTCGCCGCCCGGGTCGCGTCCAGCGCGTTCGCGACGACGTGCGCCAACCCGAAGTCCAGGAGCTTTGCGTGCCCGCGCGGAGTCATCGCGACGTTCCGTGGCTTGAGGTCCCGGTGTACCACGCCCTGGTCGTGCGCGGCCTGCAGCGCGTCGGCGATCTCCGCGCCCAGCGCGCGCACGCGCGGTTCGGGCAGCGCGCCGCCGGCGAGCAGGTCGGCGAGCGTGCCGCCGGGGACGAACTCCATGACGATGAAGTCCACCCCCGCGTCGCTGTCGAGATCGAACAGCGTCGCGATGCCGGGATGGAGCAGTCGCGAGAGAGCGCGCGCTTCGGCCAGGAACCTGCGGCGCGCCTCATCGTCGCCCAGCACGCCGTCGCGGACCACCTTGATCGCGACCTCGCGGTCGAGGCGCGGGTCGCGGGCGCGCCACACCACGCCCATGCCGCCCTGCCCGAGGCTCTCGAGGATCTGGTAGCGGCCCAGCGTGTTGCCGGTCATGGGACTCCCGGGGATGGTTGGGGGACGGCTGCGGGCAGGATACCAGCGCGGGGAACGGGTATGAACACGGACGTTCCGGCCGGGCTCTCCAGTCCGCCCCGGCGCGCGGTCGCGTCAGCCGCCGTCGGCCGGCGGCAGCACCAGCGTCAGGCGGCGGCCGCAGCCGTCGCAGCGCAGGATGGTGCGCTCGCGCCAGGGCTGCCCGAGCTTCAGGTGCAGCGCCAGCGCGCAGGCCGGGCATGGGCCCTCGACGCCCAGGAGCGTGCGCGCCTCGTGCAGGCGCGACCACGCCATGGCCGGGCCGAGCAGCAGCAGGGCGGGCACCAGGACGAAGTGCAGCACCGGCAGGAACACGG
>CAIXRL010000401.1 GCA_903921835.1 Candidatus Eiseniibacteriota bacterium
GCGCCGCAGCGCGCGCCGCCGCCCTTGCGCTCGTGCTGGCATCGTGCGCGCAAGTGCCGTTCCGCGCGCCTGCCGTGCCACCCGCACCGCCGGCGCACGCGACGCCGCCGGTGCCTACGCCCGGGGCGGGCGCGCCCTCCGCCCCGACCCCGTACCGGCTCGACGGCGAGCCGCTCTTCGATGTCGGCCTGGCGACGGACGCCGATTCGATCTCCTTCCAGCCCATGGACACGGCGACGATGTCGTGGCGCGAGCCGGACGGGGCGGTTCGCAGCGCGACGGTGGATCAGCCTCTGCGCGTGCGGGTCTCGGGCGCGCAGGCCATCGTCGAACCGGTGGGCCACGCGCGCGCGGTGCCGATCACGCTGCTGCAGGCGGGCGATACGCTGTGGGTGGGAGACGAGTCGTTCGGGCACGGCGAAAGCGCCAGGATGGCCTGGAACGGCAAGCACTGGCGCGGGCGTTTCAAGGTCTACATCGGCCCCCGCGGGCGGCTCACGCTCGCGACGCGGGTGTCGCTCGAGCGCTACCTGCTCGGCGTGGTGCCGGCCGAGATCGGCGCGCTGCGCGATTCGCTGCTCGAGGCCGGTCGCGCGCAGGCCATCGCGGCGCGCAGCTACTCGCTGTTCTATCGTGGCCGGCGCGCCGCGGAGGGGTTCGACGTCTTCGGCACCGTCGAGGACCAGGTCTACGGGCCGACGGAGTCCGAGCGGCCGCTCGCGACGCGCTGCGTGGAATCCACGCGCGGGCTGGTGAGCACGTACGATGGGGCTCCCATCCGTGCGAACTACTTCTCGACGTGCGGCGGCATCACCGCCGACGTGGTGGAGGCGTGGCCGACCGAGGACCGTCCCTACCTGCACGGCGTGGCCGACCGCGGCGGGCAGGAGGGGGACTACTGCGCGCTGTCGCCCCAGTACCGCTGGCGCGAGCAGTGGAGCGCAGGTCAGTTCGCCACGATGCTCGAGCGCAACGCACCCGCGCAGAAGGTGGACGTGCCCGCGGCGGGCGTGGGCGAGATTCGCGACGTGACCGTGGATGCGCGTTCGCGCTCGGGTCGCGTGTGGCGCCTGCGAATCACGACGTCCACGGGCGAGATCGTCGTGCCGGCCTACTCCGTCCGGCAGGTGTTGCGGCGCGCGGGAAGCTCGGGCGCGATCCTGCGATCGAACCTCTTCAAGATCGGCGTGCGGCGCGACCCCTCGGGCAACGTCACGGAGGTGGTCGCGAGCGGCGCGGGCTCCGGGCACGGCGTGGGCCTGTGCCAGACCGGAGCGCTGGCCATGGCGCGCGGCGGCGCGCGGGCGGCGGACATCCTCGCGCACTACTACACGGGTACAGAGGTGCGGAAGCTGTACTGACGCCACGCCGATGGAACCCGCGGGCGCTCACGCTCCAGGTGGCACCGTAGGCGTTCGGCGCCGCGCTCGGCGCCGTGCTCGTTTTGACATGGGCGCGCCGCGCCGCTATCTTCCACGACCTTGGGTTGCGAGGGGCAGGTGACCTCGCGCTCAGCGGGGTTGTAGTTCAGCTGGTTAGAACGCCTGCCTGTCACGCAGGAGGTCGCGGGTTCGAGTCCCGTCAACCCCGCCACTCTTTGGAAGCGTTGTGCCAAGCAAATGCGCGCGCCTCCGTGGGTTGCATCCCGCGGAGGCGTTCGTGCGTCCTGGGGCATCGGGGAGCGGCGATGTGCGTTCGGGCAGCCGGGACACCGCGTCGAGGCCGCTCTTCCACTCGAGCGCGAAGGCTACCCAGGTGCTCGGCTCGAGCCGGGAGCAGGTGAGGCCGCACCGCAGCCCGGGAGGTGCGGCCCTCGAACTGCCGGACCAGGTGAGCCCCGGGGCATGGCGCGGTCGCAGGACATGCGGCGAATTGGCGTCCCGGGGGTGACCCTCGGGGTGAGATCGCGGTGTCGGCCGTCTCGTGATGATCTCCATCGCCGACGAAGAGTGCCGCGCGCGCTCGATCCGGAAGGCCAGGGCAGTCTCCGGCGCGTCGAGCGCAACCGCGACGCTGATCGCCGAACAGACTCTCGAGCCGTTCGAGCCGGTCCTGCCAGCGGTAGCGCTCTCGTGCATCGTTGCCCGTCGTGCGTGACGCAAACGAACCCTGGCCTGTGCGATCGCACGGGGGAGCTTCAGGGGCGGCCGGGAAGAAGGCAGTGGAAAGTCGTTGAGTGGGGCCGGGCCGGGCCATAGGATCGCAGGCGCGTGAAGGCACGGTCCTATTGGTGCATGGAACGGTTCGCGGTCAAATGAGGCAGCTGGATGGTGGCGGGAGAGACGGAAGTTTGTGCGTGCCCGGGGGGTGGGACGCAATCCGGGGGTTCGGATCAACCTCATTCCGCACGCGCTTTGGCCGCTGTTCTTGAAGCAGGGGAGACTCGCTCCAGTCGTCGCGATCGGCGGCATGGAAGGCCGCGAGGGGATTCATGGCGTCCTGGCCGCCCCTACGCCGATGCAGGACCAGACGGCCTGCATGCACACGATGGGCCGCGGTCCATTCGAGGAAGGCGGGGAAGCTGGCGACGGGCGCGGGCCCGGCTGGCCAGTCGAGTTCCCCGGGGCGCTGGCCGATGGGGGTGTCATGGCGGAGCGGAATGAACCCGGCGTTTGCTTCTTCGGCTCGCGCACGGGCACCTCGCCCGGCGAGGGGACCGGGGTGCACGAGCTGGGCGAGGCCGGGCGGGAGAGCGTCCGCCGATTCGGCGATCCGGATGCGGTGGCGTTGTCTCGCGGGGAGTTCTTGCGGTGGATGGTCGGCGATTGCGGCCAAACTGGGGTAGGAGAATGAACTTCCAGGACACCTTCAAGCCGTTGTTCTTCTGGTTGCCGTACGAGGTGAAGCAGGGCAGTGAGTACAAGAGGTGGCTGCGGTTCCTGGAGTACGCGGAGACGTGGCCGCGCGAGCGTATCGAGCAATGGCAGATGGATCGGTTGCGCGCGGTGATCCGGCACGCCGTGCAGCACACGGAGGGGTATCGCGAGCTCTATCGCAAGGCAGGTGTTTGCGCGGACGACATGCGGTCTCCGGCCGACCTCCGGCGGCTGCCGATGGTGACCAAGCAGATGCTGCAGGAGAACCTCGACGCGTTCACCGCGCCCACGCCGGGCGCGCGCTACATGACGACCGGCGGTTCCACGGGGATTCCATTCGGTTTCTGGGACACCCCGGTCGACGAGCGCCGGGAGCGGGCCTTCATCCACGCGGGATGGGGTCGCGCGGGCTGGAGCCGCCGGATGCCCACCGCGGTCCTGCGCGGCGCTTTCATCGGATCCCGCGACGAGACCTCGAGCTACGACCGCTTCTGGAACATCCTGCAGCTGACCACCTACTACCTCACTCCCCAGACGCTCCCGCGCTTCGTGGAGATGATCGACCGTCATCACACCGAGGTCGTGCACGCGTATCCCTCTGCCTACCTGCTGTTCTGCGACCTGCTGGCGGAGTCGGGGCTCAAGCTCCACCGTGCGCCCCGACTGGCGATGCTGGCCTCCGAGAATCTGTACGACTGGCAACTCGCCCGTTTTGCCGAGGTGCTTCCGGAGACCCGGGTCTTCAGCTTCTACGGACACGCCGAGCGGGTCGTACTGGCACCCTGGTGCGAGCACAGTCGGCGCTTCCACGTCTGGCCGTTCTACGGCATGGCGGAGATCCTCGATGAGCACGGCACGTCCGTGGACGAGGGCGCGGAGGGCGAGATCGTGGGTACGAGCCTGCACATTCGGCCAACCCCCTTCATTCGCTACCGGACGCTGGACATGGCGGTGAAGGGGCCCGAGCAATGTCCGGATTGCGGCCGTCCGTTCCCGACGTGGGAGAGCGTCACGGGCCGCCTGCAGGAGGTGATCGTCACCGGCACCGGCCGATACATCTCAATGACCGCCATCAATTTTCACGACCGCATCTTCGACCGCCTGCGCCAGTTCCAGTTCCTGCAGGAGACGCCGGGCCAGCTGGTGTTCCGGTACGTGCCGAAGTCACCGCTCACCGCAGCGGAGAAGTCGGGCATCCGCGAGGGGTTGATGAAGAAGCTGGGAGAGGACGTCGAACTGCAAATGCGCGAAACGGACGCGATCGAACTGACCGCCAGCGGCAAGCTGCGGTTCCTGGATCAGAAGCTGCCCGTCAAGTATGGAGACCGCTAGGATGCCGGCTCGCGTCAGCGTGGTGTGCGGACAGGTCGCGGGGTACAACACGGAACCGCCGTATCACCCCGACACGGCGTGGCCGGAATGGGCCGGCCGGGAAGTGTCCGCAGGTCCCAACCCGGCTTACCGGATGGTCCGCCAGGCGCTGGCGGACCTGGGGCTGGACCGCCCGCATTACGGGACCGAGTCGTGGAACCCCCTGGGGGATTTCATCCGGCCCGGCGAGACGGTCGTGATCAAGCCGAACTTCGTCATCAGCCGCAACCGGAAGGGCAGGACGCTCGACGCGATCGTCACCCATCCGTCCGTGCTGCGCGCGGTGGCCGACTACGTCTTCCTGGCGCTGGGGGGCAGCGGCCGGATCGTCATCGCCGACACGCCGCAGATGGACTGCAACTGGGACGAACTGATGCGGTACGAACGGCTCGATTCGGTGATCGAGTACTACCGCAGCGTGCTGGCTTTTCCCCTCGAGCTGTACGACTTGAGGAACTTCCAGGTCATCGATCCGGATATTCCCCCCTATTCCACGAACCGCAAGCCACTGCCGGGCGACCCGAAGGGGACGGTGAAAGTCGATCTCGGGGCGCGCAGTGCGTTCTTCGGCCTGGCGGGCGAGGAGAGAATGTACGGCGCGGACTACGACCGCAAGGAGACGATCGCGCTGCACTCGGGGGGCCGGCACGAATATCACCTCGCCAGGACGATCCTCGCCGCCGACACGGTGATTTCCGTGCCCAAGATGAAGGTCCACAAGAAGGTGGGCGTGACGCTGAACCTCAAGGGGCTGGTGGGGACCGTGTCCAACAAGAACTGCCTGGTCCACTACCGGCTCGGCACCCCGAGGGAGGGTGGCGACCAGCTGCCGGAAACGGTGGTGGGATCGGATCGGATGGTGGTGCGGATCCAGCGCTGGTTGATGGACCGGACCATGGCGCGCCAGAGCGGCTTCGGTGACCGGCTCTATGGCGCCGCCCTGGGTTTCTACCGCGCATGCGTCAAGCCGTTCCGGCACGTCACCGCGGCCACGCTGCTGCAGGATGACGGCAACTGGTCCGGCAACGACAGTTGCTGGCGGATGACGGCGGACCTGGCGAGGATCTTCTTCTTCGCATCGGCAAACGGGGAGTTGTTGCCCTCACCGCAGCGGAAGCACTTCTGCGTGGTGGACGGCGTGATCGGGGGCGAGCTGGAAGGGCCGCTGTCCGCCAGTCCGATCGCGGCCGGCTGCATCGTGGCTGGCGAGCATCCCTTCGCGGTCGACATGGTCACCACCCGGCTGATGGGCTTCGACGTGACCAAGGTGAAGCAGTTCGGCGCCGCCCTGTCCGGCCAGTCGGAGTTCGGGATCGGGTCCTCGAGCGAGATCGCCCCGGTGGTGAATGGCTCGCCGGTCGGGGCGAACGAGTTCTTCGGGCGGGACTGGAAGTCTCCGGTCCCCGCTTTCCAGCCGCACCCGGGGTGGATCGGCGCGATCGAACTGAAGTGACGGCGCCGGGCCCGTGTTTCGCGTGCCACCCCGCGGATCTCCTCGATGCGGCGATCGACGCCCCGGGGCGCATCCGCTCCAGGACCGACGTCGTGCCGCGCCTTCTTGGAAGCTCCACTCGAAGAGTGGGGCTGGCCGGCTCTTCCGACCCCAGCACCCACATCAGTCAGAAGGAATCCGCTTCCTTCAAGCCAGCTGTGGCCCGCTGACCGCCGGCCCGAATGCGTCATCTTCGAGGGAGCCGTAGCGAAGGCTGAGGCCGGCGGGTGCATGCGTCCTCGGAGCGCGGGTGTAGACTCTTGGAAGTCCAGATTCGGCCTGTGCCAACCACCTTCGCTCGGAGTTTGAGAGGCCGCCCATGAAGCCGCAACGCTTGCTCCGCTCCCTTGCCGGGGTGCTCCCGCTCCTGGCGCTCTTGCTTGCAGCACCGAATGCAGCCCGCAGTCAGGTGACGGCTCCCGGTCCGATGGAACTGGCGCCCGGGGCGCGAACGCAACTGGTGCAGGCCGCCGGGGACTCGTTGCTCATTCCCTGGCAGCGCGATCTCATGCTGCGCCTGGCTCGCACGGGCACGACCGCCGCGATGGATTCTTCTGTCGCTGACCCCGGCGCAGCGCCGCCCGCGCTTGCGCCGTGCACCGTAGACGGTGCGTGGAATCAAGTGACGGCGCCCGCGGCGCCCGCGCGGTACGCCCACACCGCGATCTACGATCCGGGGCGCGACCGCATGGTGGTGTTCGGGGGCCACTCGGCGGGCGAGGCCGACCTCAAGGACGTCTGGGCGCTGTCGCTGGCAGGCACGCCGGCCTGGACGCAACTCGCTCCCTCGGGCACCCCGCCGAGCGCGCGGAGATGGCACACCGCGATCTACGATCCGGCGCGCGACCGCATGGTGGTCTTCGGGGGCAACTACTACGACGGGACCGACCACTACCTCAACGACGTATGGGCGCTGTCGCTGGCAGGCACGCCGGCCTGGACGCAACTGGCTCCCTCGGGCACCCCGCCGAGCGCGCGGGGCTGCCACACCGCGATCTACGACTCGGTGGGCCACCGCATGGTGGTGTTCGGGGGCGGGTACTACGACGGGACCTACCACTACCTCAACGACGTCTGGGCGCTGTCGCTGGGGGACACGCTGGCCTGGACGCGCCTCTTTCGCCCGGGCACCCGCGCGAGCGCGCGGTACGGCCACACTGTGATCTACGACCCAGTGCGCGGCCGCATGGTGGTCTTCGGGGGCTTCGGGGGCTACTCGGGCTCGGGCTTCCTCAACGACGTCTGGGCGCTGTCGCTGTCAGACACGGTTTGGAGGCAACTGACGCCCTCGGGCACCCCGCCGAGC
>CAIXRL010000402.1 GCA_903921835.1 Candidatus Eiseniibacteriota bacterium
CATCGCCGGGGCCCTGCGCGCGTTCGCGGCGCGGCTGCGCGGCGCGCCCTCGCTCGAGGCGCGCACGCAGGGGGCGGCGGAGCGGCTGACCGCCGCGCTGGCCGAGGACGATCCCGCGCGTCGCGTCGAGTTGCTGTGCGCGGCGCTGGCGGCGGGCGAGGCGCTGGCGGGTGAGGCCGGCGCCGTCGTGGTGATGGAAGCCTCGCTACACCTGGGCGAGAGGCTGCGCGCCCTGGGCCGGCGCGACGAGGCGATGACGCACTTCGCGCGTGCGGTCGAGCGGTCGTTCCGCGTCGGGGATCCCGTCGGGCGCCAGCGGCGCGCAGGTGTCCTGAGCCGGCTCGGCATCCTGGATCAGGAGGCGGGCAACGCCGATCGCGCGCGGCAGCGCTACCGGGAGGCGCTCGAGCTGGGCAGCGACACGGACTCGTCGCTGCTGCTGGGCATGCTGACGCAGGCGGCGTTCAATCTCGGGCTGATCGACACCGACTGCGGTGACGACGACGCGGCGTGCGCCAGCTGGGAGCGGGCCATCGCGCTCGGCCAGCGCGCCGGACACCCGAGCGGCTGGGATCCCGCTGCGGTCGCGGCGTTCAACCTCGGTCATCTGTGCGTGCGCCGCGGCGAGCTGGGGCGCGCCCGCGAACTGCTGGAGGCGGCGGGGCGCATCGCGGAGCCGTCGGGTACGCCGATCGGGCTGATGGCTGCGGCGAAGGCCGAGCTGGCGCTGGGCGGCATTGCCGCGGGCGCGGGCCTCGCGGGCGAGCCCGAGGCGGTGCGCCACTACACCCGCGCCGTCGAGCTGGGCCGCGCGAGCACGGTGCCCGAGGGGGCCTTCGCCGCGCTGCAGTCGGCGCTGGCGCTGGGCGAGCTGGCGGTCGCGGCCGGCCGCTACCTCGAGGCGTCGGGGCACTACTGCGAGGCGATGGCGCTCTCGGCGGCCTCGGGCCCCGAGGCCGGGCGTTTCGGGGTGCTGGCGGAGCTGCGCGTGGGCCAGACGCTGGCCGAGGTGGGGGAGCGCGAGGAGGCCGTGATCCGGCTCGCGTCGGCGTTCGCGCGCGGCCGCGACTCGGAGGAGGAATGGGTGCGCGAGCTGGCGGCGCAGGCCGCGTGCACGCGGCATCGGGTGCTGTGCGCGCTCGAGCGCTGGGACGAGGCGGGCGCGCTCGCCGACGACGCGGAGGCGTACGCCCGCTCGCTCGGCTCCGGCACGGGGCGCGCGTTGGCGGCCGCGGCGCGCTACGCGCGGGCGTTCCAGCGGCTGCACGACGGTGATGCCGATGGCGCGCGGCCGATGCTGCGCGAGGTCGCCGACGCCGGCTTCGAGAGCGGGACCGATGTGGGCGAGCGCGTGGCGCTCGATGCGCTGCTGCTCGAGGGCCACCTGGAGCGGCAGGCGAAGCACGACCTCGAGGCGCTCGAGGCTTTCCGGCGCGTGACCGTGCGCCTGCGAGCGACGCGTTCGCCCGAGGCCGACGGCCTCGCGGCCATGGCGGATGTGAACGCGGGGCACTGCCTGCTCGCGCTCGAGCGCAGGCTCGAGGCGCGCTACGCCTACGAGAAGGCGCTCGCGCGCGGGCGCGGAAGCGGCGGCTCGTCCGGACGCGCCGCGGCGGCCAACGCGGCGCTCAACCTGGCATCCCTGCTCGAGGACGAGGCGCCCAAGGCGCGGCGCCGCGAGTTGTGCGGCATCGCCATCGCGCTCGGCCGCTCGAGCCGCACCCCGCTCGGCACCGCCTGCGCCGACACCGCCGAACGCGCGCTCGCGCGCATCGACGGGCACGACTGAGGTTCCGGCCCTCGTCGCCGTCCCGTCGCCGTGCATCCGGTGCGCGGACGGGGCCCGCGCGCGTTGCGCCCCGGCGGGTTTGTTCCTATGTTCCTCCGTCGCCGACACCTCTGAACCTGGTCCGTCCATGACCCGCGCGCCGATCGCACTCGCATGCTGCGGGTTCGTGAACGGCCCGGGGGACCCTCTCGTGGGAGATTCCCGACGCCATGCTGACCACCGCCGAACTTCGCAAGCGACTCGAGCCCACCGCGCAGAGCCTGGATGGTCTGCGGAGGTATCTTTGACGTCGAATCGCTGACTGCGGAGGTCGCGCGGCTCGAGACCCAGATGGCCGAGCCCGGCTTCTGGGACCGCCCCGAGGACGCGCAGCGCATCGTCGCGCGCCTCAAGCTCGCCAAGCGCGCGATCACCGATTTCACCACACGCGACGCCTCGAGGCGCAGCATCGCCGAGCTGCTCGACATGGCCGAAGAGGACAACGAGCAGGCCATGCTGCTGGAGATCGAGCAGGAGATCGCGAAGCTCGAAGACCAGGTCGGCGACCTCGAGCGGCGCAGTCTGCTCAAGGGCGTGCACGACCGGCTCAGCGCGATCGTCAACATCCACCCGGGCGCGGGCGGCACCGAGTCGCAGGACTGGGCCGAGATGCTCATGAAGATGTACCAGCGCTGGGGTGAGTTGCGCGGCTACAAGGTCACCGTGCTCGACCTGCAGCCGGGCGAGGAGGCGGGCATCAAGGACGCCACGCTCGAGATCGACGGCGAGTTCGCCTATGGCTACATCAAGGCGGAATCCGGCGTGCACCGGCTGGTCCGCATCTCCCCGTTCGACGCGGACGCGCGCCGGCACACCTCGTTCGGGTCGGTGGTCGTGCTCCCCGTGCTCGACGACACCATCCGGGTCGAGATCGCGCCCGGCGACATCCGCGTGGACACCATGCGCGCGGGCGGCGCGGGCGGGCAGCACGTCAACAAGACCGAGTCGGCGGTGCGCCTCACGCACCTGCCCACCGGTCTCGTCGTGCAGTCGCAGGCCGAGCGCAGCCAGCATCGCAACAAGGACGCGGCCATGAAGATCCTCCTGTCGCGGTTGTTCGTGCTGAAGGAGGCGGAGGCGCGGGCCGCGACGGACGTGCTCGCCGGCCCGAAGAAGGACATCGACTTCGGCAGCCAGATCCGCTCCTACGTCCTGCAGCCGTACACCATGGCCAACGATCACCGCACCGAAACCAAGATCACCGACGTCCACGGCGTGCTGAATGGCGGGATCGACCCCTTCATCGACGCCTGGCTCAAGTCGCAGCAACCCGCCAAGGAGCGCGCATGATCCCCGGGCACATCTTCCGCGAATACGACATCCGCGGCCTGCACGAGACCGAACTGAGCAACGAGACCGCGGAGGCCGTCGGACGCGCGTTCGCGACCACGGTGCGCCGCGAGGCCGGCGGAAAGGGCGCCGGCAGCGTGCGCGTCGCG
>CAIXRL010000403.1 GCA_903921835.1 Candidatus Eiseniibacteriota bacterium
CGCTCGGCGTGGTGCGCTGGGGTACGGGGGTCGTGGGGGCCGCCGGCGGTTCGCGGCGCGCGCCGCGCCTGAGCGCGCTCACGACGCTGATTCCGGCGTCAGCCTGATGAGCACGGCGCCCGCGGCGACCGCGGCGCCCACGCTCACGAGCACCTCGGAGACCACGCCGCCGGACTGGGCCGCAAGCTCGTTCTGCATCTTCATGGCCTCGAGCACCACGACCGGCTGGCCGGCGTGCACCACGTCGCCCGGCTGGACCCGGATCGCGACCACGGCGCCGGGCATCGGCGCGGTGATGGTCTCCCCCCGGCCCTTCGCGCGCTCGCCGACGGTCTGCCCGAGCAGCTTCTCCAGCGGGCTGCGCACCTCGACCGGCAGCGTCACGCCGTTCACGGTCACGTCCAGGCTCCCGCCGCGATTCGCGACGCTGACCTCGTGCGAGCGGCCGTCCACCAGCAGCGAGTAGACCTCGCCGTCGGGCAGGCGCACGAAGTCGGCCTCCACGCGGCGGCCTTCGACCTCGAGGAACACCCTGCCGTCCCGGGCCTCGAACTCCACCTCGGCGTCACGACCCTGCAGCGTCACCCAGAACTTCATGATCCGCTCCGTCCGCGCCCGGCCCACTTCCAGGGCGAGCCCGCGGGGGCGTCCTGCCGGCCCGCGATGGTGGTGCGCAGGCGCACCTCGCGCTCGTGCAGCGCCGCGGCGAGCAGCGCGGATTCGCGTTCGTCGTCGTCGGGCTGGAGCATCTCGGGCCGGAAGTGCTCCTCGAGGAAGTGCGTGCTCAGGTTGCCGGCCACGAACTCGGGGTGCGTCATCAGCCAGCGGTGGAAGGCGATGTTGTGCTTGGGCCCCTCGAGCTTGAACTCATGCAGCGCCCGGCGCATGCGCCCGATGGCCTGCTCGCGGTCGCGCCCCAGCGTGACCAGCTTGGTGAGCAGCGAATCGTAGTGGATCGGGACCTGGTAACCGCGGTAGAAGCCTCCGTCCACGCGCACGCCCGGCCCGTGCGGGAAGCGCACGCGGTCGACGCGGCCGACGCTCGGCATGAAGTTCGCAGCCGGATCCTCGGCGAGGATGCGCGTCTCCATGCTCCAGCCGCGCGGCTGCGGCGTCTCGTCGCCGAACGACAGGTCGAGTCCCTCGGCGATCCGGATCTGCTCCTCGACCAGGTCGAGGCCCGTCACCATCTCGGTCACCGGGTGCTCCACCTGGAGCCGCGTGTTCACCTCGAGGAAGTAGAAACGCTTCTGCTCGTCGAGGATGAACTCCACCGTGCCGGCCGAGAGGTAGCCCACTTCCTTCGCGATGCGCACGGCGGCGTCGCCGAATGCCCGGCGCATGGCCGGGTCGAACGCGGGGGAGGGCGTCTCCTCGACCAGCTTCTGGTGGCGGCGCTGGATCGAGCACTCGCGTTCGCCGAGGAACGCGACGCGGCCGCTGGCGTCCGCGAGGATCTGCGCCTCGACGTGGCGCGGCTTCTCGATCGCGCGCTCGATGAACACGCGGTCGTCGGCGAACGCCGCCTTGGCTTCGCCCCGGGTCACGTCCCACGCCGCCGCCAGCTCGGCCTCGTTGCGCACGATGCGCATGCCCTTGCCGCCGCCGCCGGCCGCCGCCTTGAGCATGAGCGGCCAGCCGATCTGCTTCGCCACGAGCCGGGCCTCGGCCAGCGTGAACACGGGGCCGGGCGAGCCGGGGATCACGGGCACGCCGGCGCGGATCGCGGCCTCGCGCGCGGCGAGCTTGTCGCCGAGCCCCGCGATCGTGCGCGGGCTGGGGCCGATGAACGTGATCCCGGCCTTCGCGCACGCCCCGGCGAACGTGGCGTTCTCGGCGAAGAATCCGTAGCCCGGGTGGATGGCGTCCGCCTTCACGCGCTTCGCGGTCTCGAGCACGCGCTCGAGGTTCAGGTAGCTCTCGCGCGCCGGGCCCGGACCGATCGGGTAGGCCTCGTCCGCCATGATGACGTGGAACCCCACGCGGTCCGGCTCGCTGAAGATCGCGATCGACGTGCGTCCCATCTCGCGCAGCGTGCGGATGATGCGCACAGCGATCTCGCCACGGTTGGCGATCAGCACGCGCTGCAGTCGCTTCATCTGTCCTGGCCCTCCAGCACCACGCACGCGACGGCCAGCCCGCCGTCGTGCGAGAGCGTCAGGTGCGAACGATCGGCGCCGATGGCCTGGAACCGCTCCAGCGCGACCCCCGTCAGGCGCAGCTCCGGCACGCGCCCGCCGGGCTGCAGCACCTCGATCTGCGTCCAGCCTACGCCGCCCGACATGCCCGTGCCGAGCGCCTTGGACGCCGCTTCCTTGGCCGCGAAGCGCGCGGCCAGGTGCGGCAGCGGATCCTTGTGACGCTCGCAGTAGGCCAGCTCGTCGGGCGTGAACAACCGCCTGCGCATGCGGTCGCCGAAACGCTCCAGCGACGCGGCGATGCGTTCGACCCTGCAGATATCCACGCCGATGCCGCGGACGCTCATGCGACCTCCCGAACCGTTGGCGCGGTTCCCCCGACCAAGGGCGTATCGTGGAGCAGCCGAAACCGCGGCGAATGTACGCGCCGGCGCGGCGCGGGGCAACGCCCGCGGCACTCGTTCGCGGCTGCGGCCCGGACCATCCGCGGGCCCGCGCTCCGCCAGCCGCGCCCCGGGGGGTGCCGGAGGCGTGTCTTGCAACACGCATGCCGCGCGGTTCGCCCACGCCGCCCGTCGCCAGGCCGGCTCGCTCGTGGGGCGTCGGGCGTCGGCTGGCGGTCCGTGAGCGGTCCGGGATAGGCTCGCCGCACGATGCGCTTCCCCATTCCAGCCCGTCCTGCGCGCAAGCCTTGCGTGCCCGGCTCGCAGGCGAGCGTCCGGCCGTGAGCCGCGCCGACCGCCGCGACCC
>CAIXRL010000404.1 GCA_903921835.1 Candidatus Eiseniibacteriota bacterium
CCGCCGCAGACCAGCGTTGGCCGCCCCCGCGGCAGGCCGCCCGCGGTGATCTCGTCGAGCCCGCGGATGCCGGACGGGGCCTTGGAGAGTGCGATCAACGGCCCTGGCGTCGGGGAAGCAGGCGGCCTCCCGCATAACTTGGTCCACGGGAGGCCAGATCACGCGACGAGCGCGAGCGGATCCTCGACTGCCTTGCACGCGCGACGGCGAGGCCGCGCTGGGAGCGGCATGACGGCACAGAGGTGGGAGAAGAGGACCTCGTGGCGTTGTCCAAAGAGCCGCTCGGCCGAGGTGGTCCCATCGGCCCGCGTGAGCACGTAGTTGTGCACCACCGTGAGCGCCTGGAGCGTGGGATCGGGCAGGGCGTGCATCTGGTGGTGACGGAGCGCGAGGTAGCCATTGCGGCCCTCGACGCACGAGCTGGCTCGCTGGTACAGGTCCACGCAGTCCTGCGCCAGGTGGACGAGGAACTGCCGGGAGCCCGCCGAGAGTGTGGGCCACACGCAGCCGGGTGCGTGGAGCATCGTGGTCAGGGCCTCGATCCGTGCGCGCAGCGCGACGCACTGCGGGCGCGTGCTGGCACGTCCGAGTTCTCGCTGCAGGTACCGGATCGGGAGGAGGACCTCTCGCACGAGCCGGGTCTGTCCCGCGTCGAGACCGGCCGCGCCCAGGCGCGTGTCGAGCATCCGGTGCCACCACGTGAGCGCAGCGATCCACGTGGGCACCAGGCGCTTGACCTTGGCGATGGCCTCGGAGGCACGGCCTCCGAGGTTGCACTCCACGGCGCGCTGCCAGATCTCGTCGAAGATGCCGGAGAGCTTCTCGGCCATCTCGGCGGGGGACTGGATCTGCCCTGTGACCGGATCGACCGCGTGCACGGTCTCGCCGAGGTCCCGGACGCAGCGCCGCAGTCCCGCGTGCTGCTCTTCCGCGAGGTGCAGCGCCTGCTCCTCGACGCCCGCGGCATCGCACGCACGATCCAACCTGCCCTGCCAGTCCGGCGGGCGACCGGGACCGTGCGAGGCTGCCTCGTAGTCGGCTCGTGCCTGGAGCACCTTGGTGACCTCGCCACGTGCCTCCTCCGCGCGCGACTGCGCCGCATGCACCTTGGCCCGCGTTCCGCTCAGCACCCCGCGCCCAAGCTCGTACTGGCCATGGAACAGGTCGGCCACCTTCTCGGCCCCGAGCCACTGTCGCGCCAGGGCCCAGAGGCCCCGTGCTTCGTCGGCGACGACCTGGACCACCTTCACGGGAGCCTCTGCGAGCCGCGCCTTCAAGGCCGCCGACCAGGTGGCCCCGTCGCGCAACTGGCTCTTGGCCTCCAGCAGCAGGTAGCCCGAGACCATCTCCAGGGCCACCAGCAGCATGCCGCCGTGGAAGGTCTCGTCGACGGCCACGGTGATCTCTCGCGGGGCCATCTGCGAGGCCAGCGTCCGCTCCTGCGCCCGGCCCCACTCGACCACCTCCCGCAGCACGCCTCGCATCCGCATCCGAAGGTGCGTGGCCGAGCACGCGATCACCGTGTGCAGGCCGCAGAGCCTCAGGAACAGCCGGACCTGCGCGACTCCCAGCCCGCCCATCAGCACCATCACCACCAGCGCGGCGAGCAGGATCCTGTGCAGCAGCGCCAGGCCGGACGGGCTCTCCAGGAACCGTCGCTGGGTCTCGTCCATCCCCGGGTGCTGCACCGCCCGCCGCCGCCAGTTCCGCAGCGTGGACCGGGCGATCTCCCGCTTCCGGGCGAACTGTCGCTCCGAGCATCCGCGCGCCCGCTTGCGCCATGCCTCCAGGTCCGTGACCGTGGCAGATCGGAAGCTTCGGGGTCGGGCCTTGGTCGAACGAGGGGCTTGCGCGGGCTCCTCGGAGGGGGCAGTGTCGGGGTGCACGGCGCTCCTGGGGACGGCGGACAGAGTGGTATCTTCCTCCTTGCCTCACGGAGAGCCGTGCCTGCAAGCTGTCCAGGAGCTCTACCCTACCCCGCGCTGGACCAAGTCAGGCGGGAGGCCCGATCGGGGGTATCCATGAACCGGAAGACACGGACACGTCACCTGTTCGCCCTCGTGGCCACGGCGCATGTCTTCGGCCTGGGTTGCACCGGCGCGGGGACCGACCGCCAGCCGGCAGCCACGCCTTGCTGGGCGGACATCGATTGCGTCGGCACCGCCGGTCGCCCGCATTGCGATCTCGTTCCCGGCACCGCCGCCGGCGTCTGCGTCGAGTGCATCGATGACAGGAGCG